>JAYVRF010000169.1:0-18442 GCA_043756925.1 Arcicella sp.
ATTAACCTGTAATTCTTCCAATTCTCATTCGATAATCTCTATTATTCAATTCTCATACCAGCGTATTTTAAATGCCATTATGTCATAAATATCCTATATTTAAAAAAATAATTATGACATAATGTCTTTTTTGGTAATTTTAAAAATTAATTTATGACGAAGTGATTAAAGAATCTCTAAACATAATTAGTATCGTACTAATATAAATTTAATTAGATGCAAGATATTAATTTTAAAAAGTTAAGCCCTAACATCAAGCATCGAGAAACTAACCTCGACTCAGATACTTATTTAACGGTATGTTTGACTTATTAAGTGGTTAATAATTTCTGATTTAACCTTCATACCTTGCATACATTAATTCAGTCCATAAAATCAATTTAAAAAACATGAAAAATCATTTTATCGTAACCTTGCTAATTGTTTTAATGAGTGGTACAATTGCAATGGCTCAAACCAAAAAGCCAACGACACCAACAAAGAAACCTACAACAACCGTAAAGTCAAACGTTCCTAAAACAACAACGACCAAAAAAACAACCACAACGACCACAACCACAACACCAGTAACCCCGCCGCCAGTTGTGGAGGAAAAGAAAACTACAACGACGACAACAACTACGGAAACACCAACTGAAAAGAAAAGTACAACAACACCTTCGACTACAACTACGACCACAACAACCCAATCATCGGGACCATCAAAAGGTAAAAAAACTTCGGAACCAAGAGTGAAAGAACCTAATTCTGAGCGAGTTAGAGAACCAAGACCCGAAAGAATAAAAACACCAAGAGAACCAAATGGAAGTTCGGGAGGGGTAAGATTTGGAATTAGAGCGGAAGGAACACAGGTAGTAACATTTGAAGAAGGTGTTTCATTCGCATTTTCACCAAGTTTCAATGCGGGTTTAATTGTAAATATTCCAATTAGCAAAAAATTAGCCGTACAGCCAGAAGTTTTATATTCAATGAAAACTGCAAAAATTGATGGTGTACTTTTAGGAGGTGCAAGTGGGGATTATTTAAAAGTAACTAACAATAGCATTCTTGTTCCTGTGACCCTTAACATCAATTTAGGACAAAGTTCAACTAAGTTTATGATTAATTTGGGAGGTTATGCTGATTACGCTTTGAGTGGAAGTAGTGAACAATCAGTTGGTGGTGTAAAAACATCCAAAAATATTGATTTAACAGGAACTGATAGATTTAGCTATGGTGCTGTTTTTGGATTGGGGGTAAAATTAAACAATAGTTTTTTAATTGAAGCCCGTACTTTTTATGATTTGAAAACATCTAATAATAAAACGATTTTTTCAACTTTTGGAATTGGTTATATGTTCTAAAATCAATAAGTCAGTAAGTTGTTAATCGTCTAAAAATTAACAACTTAAAACTTAATAACTCCCTAAACCTCTACATCCACCAAATTTCGCACAATATCCTCAAAAGTATCTCGTTTGCGAATCAATTTCGCTTCGCCCTCATGCACAAGAACTTCCGCAGGCAATAATCTCGAATTATATTGGGATGCCATTGAGAAACAATAAGCTCCTGCATTTTTTATGGCAATAATATCTCCTGCCGTTACTTTATTCATTAATCGTTCGCCCTGTTTGCCTTCGGGAGTCCATGAAAAAGTGTCGGTTTCACAAATATACCCAACTACTCTGTACTCATTTTGCTCAGATTCATCGTGGTTTGAAGCATTAAAAATATCGTGATATGCTCCGTACATCATTGGTCTGCCCAAGTGATTTAACCCAGAATTTACGCCCACAAATGTTTTGATTGGGTCAGTTTTTACTACATTGGCGGTCGTCAAAAATGTACCCGATTCACTCACTAAAAACTTGCCTGGCTCAATCCATAATTGTAATTCCCGACCGTATTTTTTAGAGAAATCAAGGAAAGCATTGGTTAGTATTTCGCCCACTTCTTTCATGTCTGTAATCACGTCTCCGTCTTTGTATGACACTTTAAATCCACCGCCTAAGTCAATGATTTCTAAGTCTTTAAAGCTAAAAGCCATGTCCAAAATTGCTGATGCAGCCTTCGTAAAAGCATCGGCATTTTTTACATCCGATCCCGTGTGTTGATGTAAGCCAATAATTTTCATGTCGTACTTTTCAACAATCGCCAAAATCTCTTCCTTTTGATGAATAGAAATTCCGAACTTAGATTCTGGGTGAGCCGTCATAATTTTTTCGTTGCCACCACCAAAAACGTGTGGTTTCAAACGAATCAAAGCCCCTTTTGTATTACCGAACCGTTGTCCAAATTTTTCGAGAACGTCAAGATTATCTAAATTAATTCTTGTACCTAATTCTGCCGCCAATTCAATTTCATCAAAGGAAACGCCACTGGGTGTAAAAGTGATTTGCGAACCTTCAAAACCTGCCATCATTGCCAAGCGTAATTCTTCGGGCGAAACCACGTCAATTTCTACGCCATGTTTACGCATTAATTTCAAAATCGCTAAATTGGTGTTGGCTTTGCTGGCGTATTTTATTTTTAGATTAACATTCTTGAAAGAATCACGAAGAATGGCGATTTTTTCGATAATTTTGTTAGCATCATAGACGTACAAAGGCGTTCCGAATTGCTCGGCTAAATCAGTGAGTGGAATGGATTGAATGTGGTAATACATTGTTTTGATGCGACCGTCGCTACGGTTCGATTTTGGTTCGGGTAGCGTTCTACTTTCGATGTTTGGAAATTAACTCTCAAACATTTCCAAATTAATTTGCTAAATTCTCACAAAGATACGTCCAAACTTATAATCCAACCTTATCAATAAACTAATAATTCCCAAATGAAAAAACTATTATCACCGTTGTCTGTGTCCATACAAGCAACTTTATCGCAATTACTATTACTAATTATTTGCTCGTTCTATACAAACGCCCAAATAAAAAATGGTCCAATGGTTGGCTATTCTGAAATGAAGGAAGTCATGCTTTGGATTCAGACTGAGAAACCTGCCAAAGTGAAATTCAATTATTGGGAACAAGATAAACCCTCCGTTAAAATGACCACGGATGAAGTTTTGACTACAAAAAAGGATGGCTTCACGGCAAAAATCGTGTGCGACCAAGTGACGATGGGCAAAAAGTATAATTACGAAGTATTGATTAATAATAAGGTAATTACCCGTAATTATCCCCTTATTTTTCAATCGCAAGAACTTTGGCAATATCGTAAAGACCCGCCCAATTTTAAGTTTGCCTTGGGAAGTTGCAATTATATCAACGAAGAATCAACCGACCGTCCAGGACGTGGGTACGGTGGACAAAACGAAATCTTTACTTCAATCAATAACAAAAAGCCCGATTTCATGATTTGGGGTGGGGATAATTTCTATTATCGTGAAGCAGATTGGGGTACTCGCACGGGTATGATTCACCGAAGTACGCATTCACGTAATGTTCCAGAATTACAACCACTTTTAGGAAGCACACATCATTATGCTATTTGGGACGACCATGATTACGGACCAAACGACTCTGACCGTTCATTTTCTCAAAAAGAAACATCGCTTGAAATGTTCAAATTATTTTGGGCAAATCCAAATTATGTGTTTAAAGATGAGGCTTGCACAGGGACTTTTCAATGGGGTGATGTTCATTTTTTCTTGATGGACGACCGTTGGTTCAGAACTCCAAACGAAAACTTTACGGGCGATCGTGATTATTACGGCAAAAAACAATTGACATGGTTAATTGATGCTCTCTCGGCCAGTAGTGCCACTTTTAAGATTATTGTAACGGGCGGGCAAGTGGTAAATCCTGCAAAAGTTTTTGAAAATATGTCTAATTATGAAGGTGAAAGAAACGAATTATTAAAGAAAATTACGGATGCAAAAATAAAGGGAATTATGTTCGTTTCGGGCGATCGTCATCATACTGTTCTTCAAAAATTAGACCGTTCGGGAGCAAATTATCCTTTATACGATTTAACGGTTTCCCCCATCACGTCGGGACCCGCAAAGCCTGTGAAAACCGAAGATGATTCGCCCGTTGTGGAAGGAACATTATATACAGAACGCAACTTTGCCATTTGTGAAGTTTCGGGAACTTTAAAAGATAGAACTTTAAAAATCAGCATTTTTGATACAAACGGAGAGCAAAAATGGACGAGAGATATTAAGGCGAGTGAATTGAAATAGGTTTGATAAGTTTTAAAATGAGGTTAATCGTAAAGATAGAAGGCTCAAAAATTAAAAAACACTTCACACTTTTCGTATGAAGTGTTTTTTAATTCTAACTTCAATCATCTAAACTTTGATAAATAATCTGTCTGAATAAATTATTCAAATTATCGCCTTTTGTTTGTTGGGTTTGCTTCATGATTACACCGATAATTTTTTCTTTTGGGTCAGCGAAATAATTGGTATTGAAATATCCTCCCCACGTAAATGTACCTTCACTTCCAATTCCACCCTTGGCTTCTCTGTTTGCTCTAAGAACACTATATGCCAATCCGAAGAAACTGTCGCCTTTTTCTCCCCCAAAAAGGGTTTCTGTTTGATTTGAGAGAATGGCATCAATCGTGGTGCGACTCAAAAATCTTTTACCGCCCAATTCTCCTTCGTTCAGATACATTTGCAAAAAAGTTGCGTAATCCTTTGCCGTACTTGAAAGTCCCGCACCGCCCGAAAAGAAGGTTTTTGCTCCTTTTACTGGATAATCGGTATCGTAAAAAGTTACTGGAAATTTCTCCCATTGTCCGTCTTTATTAGGTCTTTGAACCGAAACTAAACGGGCGGCTTTGTTATCTGGTAAGTAGAAATAAGTATCGTTCATCGCCAACGGTTCAAACATTCTTTTTCTAAGAAATTCATCAAAAGGTATTCCCGAAATTACCTCAATAAAATACCCTAAAACGTCCAATCCTTCTGAATAAGTGTATTTTTCACCTGGATTATGATGGAGTGGAAGTTTTGCTAATTTCTTTACGCTTTCCCCAATTTTAATAGATTCTGTGGTATATAAATCCGTAATTCCTGCCTTTTTATACATGGCTTTAAAACGCTCATCACCATCAATGACGCCATACCCCAAGCCCGATGTGTGGCTTAAAAGATGCCGAATAGTAATTTCGTTTTTAGCGGGTTCCGTCGTGTAACTGCTGTCTCTAAAAGTGAAAGATTTTACTAACGTCGGGTTCTTAAATTCTGGAATATATTTTGAAATGGGGTCATCTAATTGAAACTTTCCTTCTTCCCAAAGCATCATTACGGCAGTTGAAGTAATGGCTTTACTCATGGACGCAATTCTGAAAATATCATCTTTTTTCAAAGCCCTATTGCTCTGATTATCAGCCATTCCGAAGGATTTATGATAGATTATTTTTCCGTTCCGAATCACGATTGCCGCCACGCCTGGTACTTCTTTATTGTTGACGGAATTCTGGAAAATATTGTCCATTCGGGCAATACGTTCGCTGGATATTCCTACGTTTTCAGGTGTTCCTTCGGATAATGGAGGAGAGTTTTTAAGAGATTTTGTTTGTGAAAATCCTTCAAAGCATAGCAAAAAAGACAGTAAGATAAATGTATTCTTCATTTTTATGGGTTTTGATATGAACAATTAAAAAGAATTAAAAGCAACTTATGGATTCAAAAATACTTGTCATTTCTTCAAAAACTTATCAAAAAATGCAGCGGAGGCTTTGTAAGCACTCAACCAATTTTTATGTAAGAGAAAACTATGCACCTCGTCTGGAAAAATTAATTGCTCGAAATAAACATTATTTTTCCGCAAAGCCTCTGCTAAAATAACTGTTTCAGTGAACGGCACATTCCGGTCATCGTCTCCGTGAATTAATAAAACGGGTGATTTCCAGGTGTTTACAAAGTTCATTGGTGATGATTGGAAAGCAGTTTTTGCCCATTCTACTCTTCGATTTGCGTCGTAAGAAGGAATAAAATTGCGTTCAGTTGTGTTCCAATCATGCACACCGTGAATATCTACACCCACGGTAAATAAATCTGAATTTTTGGCTAATCCCAGAGCCGTTAAATATCCACCATACGAACCTCCCCAAAGTCCAATTTTTGAACCGTCCACATCATCTCGGTTTTTCAGAAATAATCCTGCACCAACCACATCATTGTATTCGCTCGCCCCCGTAGCTCCATAATTTAAAGCCTCTCTAAATTCCATACCATAGCCGATTCCCGAACGATAATTTACGGTTAAAACCACGTAACCTTGACTCGCTAAATATTGATTTAAAGCATATGCTTTGTGGTAATAATCGCTATAATTGAACCCTAACAACATTTGCCTTCTTGAACCACCATGAAAGAAAATTGCGGCAGGATGTTTATCGCCAGATTTATGATTTTTTGGTAAAAATAATTGGGCAGGAATTTTCATGCCATCCTTGGCTGTGAGTGTAACAGCCTGTGGTTGAACCAATTGTAAAGAAGGAAAATCGGAAGAAATTAGTTCGGGAGCTAAATCTCTCATCTTTCCATCGACTTGTACTATACACGGACGAGCGGGAGTTCGTGCATCCGAATGTAAACAAAATACCTGACCATTAGGCAACTGTACGGGCGACCATTCAATGCCTTGACCCGTCGTAAGTTGCTTAGTAATCCCTCCAGAGGCTGAAACTTGCCAAAGATGTCGGCGGTCAATATCGCCAATATTGGAGTTATAAATTACAGATTTTTTATCATTAGAAAGCGAAACATACTCCGTTTCACCATCATTTGGACTCAATAATTTTGCTTCACCACCATTGGCAGAAACTCGGTAAAGATGATGCCAACCGTCCCCTTCATAGCCAAAAATTATGTTATTATCAGCAGTCCAAAATAGGCGATTTTCTGATACTATTCCATTCTCAAAAAAGGCACTTCCACGACCTGTTTTTGCCTTCCAAAGTTCAAGTCCATTGCCTGTTTCAACGTTCACAATTCGAATTGACCACGGATTTCTTTCCCGTTCTGGACCAAACATTAAGGCATCTTTTGCGTACGGAATTCTGATAAAAGCTAATGATTTTCCATCAGGCGACCAGACGGGATCAATGTCAGAATCTACACTCATGTCCAAAAATCTAATGGCTTCTGTGGCTACATCACAAACACCTACAAATCCATGATCACCACGACTGCTAACAAACGCTATTTGGGAACCATCGGGCGACCAGCGAATAGAGTTTTGACTTCCACGAGATTGAAAAAGTTTCTTGCCTACGGCTTTCATGCTGTCTAACCTAATTGTAAAAATCTGACCTCCAGATAGATAAGCTAATGTTTCGCCTTTGGGTGAGATTTTTGGGTACGTTCCATTAACTAATTTTCTGAGATTTTTTCCATCAATACCAACTATAAAAATAGCACGTTCCACGCCTTCTTGCGTTTGAGTTGGATTTGGAATTTCTCCCGCTGAATTATTGACTCCTCCTCTAATAAATACAATTGAATTTCCATCGGGCGTAAAAGTCAAACTGGTGATTTCTTGTCCATTATCGCCTTCATAATTGGTAACTTTAACAGGCTTAAAATTGGGAGCTTGTGCTACAAAAATATTTCGAGAGCCTTGCTGATTGAACACCCAAGCCACTTTATCACCAAAGGGCGAGGCTTTTAGTTCAGTTGGAAATGGAGCTGACAAAATTTGTTCAATAGAAAATTGAGCAAAAGATTTTGTGGTAAAAATGAGGAAGTAAATAAAAAGTAGTTGTTTTTTCATGTTTTTTTGGGTTGATGATTTATAAAGTTACAGAAATTTTATTTATACTGACACACTTTGATTGGTACAAATTTTTGAAGAATACTATTTGTTTCACTTTTGTTTTGATTTTAATAATTGATAATTCTTTTTGTAGGGAATACAGTGTAAATTTTGATGCGTTTTTATTAATTTATGAGCATTTGATGAGGAACTTCAAGTTCTTTTTGAAAATACTAAACTTTAAAAATTAGTAAAAAAAGGGGATATTCATGAGTACTTTTCTACAAATGAATACCACCAAAACAAAGGCAAAAGTTCAATAAACCATCAATTCAAAGTCGCATCAATGTTCACTCGTCCCCATCCAAAATTTCCATTTCTGCTTGGATAATAACTTGAATTTTGTTTCATTCTATTAAACACTTGGTCACGAGTTAAAGAAGGATATTTTGAGAAAATTAACGTTGCCATTGCTGCTGTTTCAGCCGTTGCGACTGATGAACCACCAACCGTTGAAGGCACATCACCCCACATTACCAAACTTAATAGTTTTCGTCCGCTCGAAGCCTTTTCCATTACCACGACAAAATCAATATCTGAACCCTCGTGACAATTTTCACAACGGGATATTAAATTATTTTTATGCCCGTAACTGCCACTGCCTCAGCCATACTTGCAGGAAAAATAACGCCTCCCCAACCATCAGTCCAACCAAATGAAGTACCGCCAGCACAGAAAATTAACTTGCCTTTTCCATATGCATAACGCACGCCATCAGCAATTTGACCGCTTGAAATAACATTTCCCATCGACATTGAAATCACTTTTACATCAGTTCTATTTCCTGCCAAAGTGAAAGCATCTGCCATTCAAATTTGCCCGTATTTTGCAAAGTTTTGAAGATGGTTGCATCAAGTTCAGACCGTGAAATTGGGATAGCTGGATTGGTAGTAATTGACTCATTTGAAGCATTTTCGCCAGTACAGGCACAGAAAAAAATTACCATGAAGGCAAGGGCGGTAAATTTTCTCATTTTAATAGTATTTTAGTTATACTTTACGGTAAAATTATAAAAAATATTGGAATAATTAAATTTATTTCTTATAATTTTAGTACAACAAAAAGCCAATTAAAGGGTTATATTTATTAAATCAATACAATTTTCGTAATTTTGAAATACATTTAAAAACACTAACCAATGACACGTAATTTCCTGATACTTTTAACAAGTATTTCCCTAATAATCGGTTGCAAAAAAGATGATGGCAAGTGGAGAAAGGCGGCTGAAAACCCAGAATTTCTACGTCGCACCCAACTCCAAGTCACAGAATCAATTATTCATGATATTTTTGCTCCTCCTGTTTCAAGTAGAATTTATGTGTATGCTTCTCTGGCGGCGTATGAGGCGGGCATTGCGGGTAATCCCAATTATCTATCAATGGTTGGACAGTTGAAAGGGTTTAAAAGTGTCTATCAATTAGATACTGCTAAAAAAATCTGTAATGGTTTGGCGGCAACTCGTGCTTTCTTGACGATCGGTAAAAATTTAACCTTCGCCCAAGATGTATATGTGGGTTTTGAAGAAAAATTGTGGAAAGAATATAAGGCAACGGGTATTCCAAGTGATATTTATGAAAACTCAATTGCATTTGGAGATTCAGTGGCGGCTTCGATTATGAATTATTCTAAAAAAGATAATTACAAACAAACTCGTGGATTTAGATATACGGTAACGAATTTGCCTGGTACTTGGACACCCACGCCACCCGCCTATATGGATGCCGTTGAACCTAATTGGATGAAAATTAGACCTTTGACACTTGATACTTGTTCGCAATTTCCTCCGCTGGCTCCTTCTAAATTTGATTTAACAAAAGGAAGTCAATACTATAATGAAGTAATGGATTGTTACAACACCGTAAAAAATCTAACGGAAGAACAGCGTGATATTGCTAATTTTTGGGATTGTAATCCGTTCAAAATGAATATCACGGGTCATGCCATGTTTGCAACGAAAAAAGTTTCTCCTGGTGGACATTGGATGGGTATTACGTCCTTGGTAACTCGCCAACAAAAAACTGATATTGGACAAACCGTTGAGGCATATTTATTGACTTCAATGGCAGTTTTTGACGGTTTTATTTCGTGTTGGACCGAGAAATATCGTACCGTAAGAGTTCGTCCCGAAAGTATCATTAATGCGAACATTGACAAAGATTGGATTCCTGTTTTACAAACACCTCCATTCCCAGAATATCCTTCGGGGCATTCCGTAATTTCAGCGGCGGCAATGGTGGTTTTGAATAAAACATTGGGTAATAATATTGCATTTTCAGATTCAACAGAAATTGCTTACGGATTACCCGTTAGAAAATTTAATTCGTTTACGGAGGCAGCCCAAATGGCATCTATCAGTCGTTTGTACGGAGGAATTCATTTTCGACCTGCCTTAGAAAATGGGTTTATTCAAGGCGAACAAGTAGGAAAATGGATTTTGAGTAAGGTGAAAACGAGACGGTAATTCACGGAATAATTAAATGTAATGGGACGATATAAAGAATATGTATTGGAATAATACTATTTTAATCTACTTTGAAACTTTCAGTTGTAAATTTGTGTCAAGATTAGAATTAGTATTGAGACCATAGTAATAGGGTATTTGGTGTTCGATTTATTTTCAAGAAACTATAATAAAGTTTTGCTCAATACTAAAATAAACCAAAGACGCTCTCCTGAAAATTTAAGATTATGAAGTACGATTTGTTATTAGCGGAATTAATTGTGAAGAAGTCACAAGACCGTAAAGAAGTATCACAGACACCTGAAAATCAGGAATCTAACAAAGGTTGGTTGGAGCGTTTCTTTGAGTTTTTAATGCCCAACGACATTAAAATTGCCACAAGATAGCAATCCATAAAATGCAGAAAGCCTCTTCAAATTTATTTGTTGGGGCTTTCTGTTGTGTAAGATGGAATGCAGATAAGTCTCGTTGCCCGCTTAAAATCTGAAAAGTTCACGTTAACTTAGATTTTACAGATTTTTATACCTGCATAAAATTACTAAAACGAAACTTTTTGAGGATCAATTACGTAGATATGACATATTACCGACAAAATTATTCAAGAAGTTTCTTCAAATTTGTACCATAAATTTGAATTCAAAATGATAAAAAAAATAGTCCATAAACATCCATTAGCCCTTCGCTGGTTTCACTGGTTAAATTTTCCTTCGCTTTTTGTGATGATTTGGTCAGGGATGTTGATTTACTGGGCGAATGATATTTACAAAATTAAAATTGGAGAAACCTTGCTTTTCAATTTTTTCCCCGAAAGTGTTTATGTCTTTTTCGGACTTTCTGGGCAATTGGCAAAAGGCATGGCATGGCATTTTGCGATGATGTGGCTATTCACAATTAACGGAATCCTGTATGTACTTTATACCATGATTTCGGGCGAATGGCGATTAATTCTACCAACTAAGAATTCATTTAGAGAGGCATGGCAGGTAGTTTTATATGATTTAGGCATGAAAAAAATATTACCTCCGCAAGATAAATACAATGCCGCCCAACGAGTGATTTATACCTTAGTCATCGTCATGGGTTTTGGTTCTGTACTAACGGGTTGGGCAATTTTCAGACCCATTCAAATATCTTGGCTAACTACGATTTTGGGCGGTTATGAGGCCGCCAGATTAGAGCATTTTGTACTTACCATCATCTTCATGCTCTTTTTTATTGTACATATTTTACAAGTTATAAAAGCGGGCTGGAACAATTTTCAAAGTATAATTACAGGATTTGAAGTAAAAGAAAAACCATGAAAGAAGAACTAACAACCGACCAACAAATTAGGCGAAAAACTGTTAAGGCTTTCGTTGGTTTTGGCATTGCAAGTCTCATTCCTTTGGGGGTATGGAAATGGATAAATTCAAGTCCAAAACTTAATAATGCCCTTGCACCTTTACGAAAGACTTTGGAATTTAATGAAAAGTTGACTGGTAAATTAATGTCAAACAGCCATTTGGCTCCTACCTTTCCAGTATCGCAAGCACAAAAAAAAGTTAGGGTAAATGGTGGGGTTGGCTTATTGGATTCGATAGAGAAAAATTACAAAGTAAAAGTAGAATCGGGAGACTTGAAATTGGAGGTTACTTTGGATGAATTAAAGGCATTACCAAAACACGAAATTGTCTTTGAATTTAAATGTATTGAAGGTTGGTCACAGATTCAACATTGGGGCGGTGTGCGTTTTGTGGACCTAATGAATCATTATAAAATCGGGCAAAAAGATGCGGAGAATTTGTATGAATATGTTGGAATGGAAACCCCCGACGACAAATATTACGTAGGAGTTGATATGCCAAGTATGGTTCATCCACAAACGATTTTAGCTTATGAAATGAACGGGAAACCTCTTTTGAAAAAACATGGCTCTCCGTTAAGATTGATTATTCCCGTGAAATATGGCTATAAAAGTCTAAAAAAAATAGGGGTAATTAAATTTTCGGATACTCGTCCAAAAGATTATTGGGCATTATTTGGCTATGATTATTTTGCGGGACTTTAGAAAAAACTAACAATATTTAACAGCAAGCTCCAAAGGCTTGCTTTTTCTTTTAATCTTTGATAAAAATTAACGTATTTTGCTGAATCAAAACGATGTAAAGGAATATCTTGTTATAATTACATGAATCTAATAAAAGTAGCCGCAGGGGTTGTGAATCAAACACCGCTTGCTTGGGAAAGTAATAAAAATCACATCATTGGTTGTATTGAAGATGCCAAGAATCAAGATATTAGCCTTCTTTGTTTGCCTGAATTGTGTATCACGGGTTATGGTTGCGAGGATATGTTCTACGCTCAATCTACTTGCGATACTGCCATGGAAATGTTGCAGGATATTGTAACTCATACGTCCAGCATTGCCGTTTGTGTGGGTATGCCGATTCGGGTTTTAAACCACGTTTATAATGCTGCTTGTTTGATTGTAAATAAGCAAATTAGGGGTTTCGTCTGTAAAAAAAATCTGGCAAATAATGGAATTCACTACGAAACTCGTTGGTTTCAACATTGGACTCCTGGCGAGCGTACGGAAATGCGTTTGGGCGAATTTACTTATCCAGTTGGAGATATAATTTTCGATGTTGGGGGCGTGAAACTTGGCTTTGAAATTTGCGAAGATGCTTGGGTTGCCAATCGTCCAGGTCGTGAATTATACGCCCAAGGTTGTGATGTAATTATGAATCCTACTGCCTCACATTTTTCATTTTTCAAGACTCAAACTCGTGAAAGACTCATTCAAGACGGTTCACGGGCTTTTGGAGTAGCGTATATTTATGTTAACTTATTAGGAAATGAATCAGGTAGAACCATTTTTGACGGCGATGCAATGGTGGCACAGGCAGGTGAAATGTTAGTTTCTGGGACAAGGTTTTCTTATAAAGATTATTATTTAACATCGGCAGTAATTGATTTGGACAAAATTCGATTAGAACAAACTCAAAATCGAATTACTTTCAAATCGTCAAATCCCGTTCAGGTTCTTTTTGATTATCCCGAAATTGACCCAATTAAAAACGTTTACGAATTAGAACATTGGGAAGCAAACGGTTTCCAAAAAGAAGAAGAATTTGCCAGAGCCATTGCTTTAGCGTTGTTCGATTACCTGCGTAAGTCACGCTCGAATGGTTGGGTGATTTCTCTTTCTGGTGGTGCGGATTCTTCGGCAATTACGGCTTTGTGTTATGTAGCTATTGAATTGTGTGTTAAAGAGTTAGGACTTGACGGTTTCAAGAAGAAATTTGCTTACATCAAGAACATTCAGGGCTGCAAGGACGTAAGAGAATTGTCAGCAGCATTGATTATTAATATATATCAAGGAACAGAAAACAGCTCCAAAGAGACTCTCAATTCGGCAACTCTATTGGCGAAAGATTTGAACACAACCTTTTATGACATTGATATAAATGGACTCGTAGAAACCTACAAAGGACTTATTCAAGGAGCAACTGGCAGGGAATTATCGTGGAAAACCGACGACATAGCGCTTCAAAATATTCAATCACGGGTCAGAAGTCCGAGTGCTTGGCTATTAGCAAATATTACGAATTCATTGTTACTTTCAACCTCAAATCGCTCGGAAGCAGCAGTGGGTTACGCCACGATGGATGGTGATACTTCGGGGTCAATTTCACCGATTGCAGGAATTGATAAATTTTGGCTTCGTCATTTTTTACGATGGTTAGAAAATACGGGATTGGGTGGAGAACTCAAAATTGCGGGACTAAATGCCATGAATAATTTGCAACCAACCGCTGAACTTCGCCCTCTGGAAGCCAAGCAAATTGATGAAGAAGATTTGATGCCTTACGATCTTTTGAACGCCATTGAAACGGCTGCAATTCGTGATAAAAAATCGCCAAAAGACTGTTTGCAATTAATGGAGTTAGAATTTGATGGAATTTATGAACGAGAAAAATTAGTATTATCCATCGAAAGATTCTTTAAATTGTTCGCTCGTAACCAATGGAAAAGAGAGCGTTACGCCCCAAGTTTCCACGTCGACGACCGCAACCTCGACCCGAGAAGTTGGCTAAGATTCCCAATTCTATCAGGTGGTTTTGAGAAGGAACTGGCTGATTTACACGAATATGTTAAGAGTTCTGGAAAGGGAAAACGGAAGGGAAAGATTGGATTTTGATAAATGAAATATATCGCAGGCAGGGCTTCAAGCCCTGCCTGCGTTGAACGAATAGAAACTTAGATCTGTAAAAAATAAATGCTAAACAAAATAAATACCATAATCTTCGATTTGGGAGGAGTCTTGATTGACTGGAATCCCTTATATGTTTTCACAGATTTAATTTCTGATGCAGAACGAAGAACCTATTTTTTTGAGGAGGTTTGTCCGATGCACTGGAACGAACAGCAAGATGCTGGGACTTTAATTGCTTTGGCAACGGAGGAAAGAGTTGCACTTTTTCCAGATTGGGAACACGAAATTCGTTCGTATTACGAGCGATGGGTGGAAATGTTGGGAGAAGCCAATCACGGAACGGTGGAAATACTGAAAACCCTCATTGATTCGCCTGATTACAAAGTTTATGCCCTCACCAACTGGTCGGCAGAGACCTTTCCAATTGCCAAATCTATGGAACGATTCCAGTTTTTGCACTGGTTTGAAGGCACTTTGGTTTCGGGTGAAGAAAGGATGATTAAACCACAGCCAGAGATTTTCGAGTTAATTTTAAACCGTTACAATATCGACCGAACGAAGGCAATTTTTATTGATGATAATATCAAAAATGTTCATGCTTCTAATACGGTTGGTTTGCAAGCTATTCACTTTCAATCATCCGAACAGTTGGCGGTGGAGTTGAAAATTAGAGGTGTTATTGTCTGAATTTGGAATTATTGGATTTTTAGGATTTATGTCGAAATCTTATAATCTTATGAATCTAAATTCAGACAATGACACCCAGCCCCTAAAATCTTAGAAAATCATGCTTTTAGCCATTGACATCGGCAATACTGACATTGTTTTTGGAATCCATGACTCCGTTTCTTGGATTCATCAATTTCGTATTTCTTCTTCTTTATCCCTTCGTTCATCAGATTACGAAGCTCAATTACGGATTCGTTTTTTGGAGAATACCCTGAAGTTCAATGATATAGATAAAGTAATTATCAGTTGTGTTGTGCCTGACCAACGAATTGTTTTAAAAGAAATGGTGCAACAAATGTTTAGGTTCGACCCCGTGATGGTGGGGGTTGAAATGTATGATAAATTGAAAATGATTATTCCAAGTCCTTATGAAATCGGAACGGATTTGGTCTGTAATGCGGTTTGTGCGTATTATACTCACAAAAAAAATTGCATCATTGTTGATTTTGGTACGGCTTTAACTTACACCGTTGTTTCAGAAAAAGGTAAAATTATGGGCGTTTCTATTGCCCCAGGTTTACAAACTGCCGTTAAATCTTTGTTTTCAAATACCGCACAACTACCCGAAGTTCCTTTACAAATGCCCGATTCCGCCATTGGCAAAAATACGGTTCACGCCATTCAGGCAGGGATTTTGTGGGGTTATGTGGGAATGGTCAGAGAGATGATTCACCAAATTAAAAAAGAAGTTGGTCAGGATTACATGGTGTTGGCAACGGGTGGACTTTCTTCTATACTCACGCCTCTGCGGGAAGAGTTTGATGAGGTGGATAAAGCACTGACTCTGAATGGATTAAAGATTATTTCTGAGTTGGTCTGATTGAAATAATCTTTCATTTATTCAGGGGTAGTGTTCTTTTGTAATGCTAAAATCTATCTTGAATTACCAACGAGATATTCTGATAGCATTACATTTGGAGGACTATCATTATTGCTTACTCTTCCAAAAAATCCAAGTCTTTTCCGTGGGTTTCTGGAATGGTAAATATGGCATAAAAAGCCAAGATAAATGCAATTGTTCCAACCACGGCGGCGGCATTAAAAATGCTCATCGAAGGTTTTAAGTAGGCAAAAAGGGAAGTCATCAAAATTACGGTTCCTCTAACCATATTTGGGATTGTTGTGGCGGCGGTTGCTCTTATGTTCGTACCAAATTGTTCTGCTCCAATCGTTACAAACATAGCCCAATAGCCTACTGAAAATCCTGCAAATGCACATATCGTGTATAAACCGGTAGTAGTTTTGATACCCGAATATAAATATACAACACTACAAATCAAGGACATGAATAACAAAATGGCAACCGCTTTTTTGCGTGATTTCAGAGCCTGACTAATCACGCCGCTCATCAAATCGCCAGTAGCAAGTCCGACGTAACAAAACATAATTGCTTTGCCAGGTTCAATGACTTCTGGAATACCCATTGCGACACCAAATTCATTGGCAAATGTGGCTAAAATTCCAATAACAAACCACGTTGGAATGCCGATTGCAATACATTTTAAGTACTTTATTAATCTATCTTTATTGGTGAAAAGTGAAAAGAAATTTCCTTTCTCAATATGAGCTTTATGCTTCAAACTCTCAAACATTCCTGATTCAAAAACGCTTACTCTGAGCATTAAAAGTAAGATTCCAAGTCCTCCGCCCACAAAATAAGCATTTCTCCAACCGCCTAATTCCTTCACGGTGAAGTAGGCGAAAACTGCTCCGAACAAGCCAATACCCGCCACTAATGATGAGCCTAATGCTCTGATTTCCTTTGGTAAAATTTCTGAAACTAAGGTAATTCCTGCTCCTAATTCTCCTGCCAAACCAACACCAGCCACAAAACGAAGGAGAGCGTAGGTGGTTGGGTCTTTCACGAATCCACAGGCAATATTGGCAAGTGAATACGTAATAATTGAACCAAATAGAACCGATAAACGACCTTTTTTATCTCCTAAAATTCCCCATAAAATTCCGCCAATCAACAAACCTCCCATTTGCCAGTTAAGAATATTTTTGCCAACCGATGAAACCTCTTCGGGCGATAAACCTAAATCCTTCAAACTTGGCACTCGCACAATTCCGAAAAGTAGTAAATCATAAATATCAACAAAATAGCCTAAGGCGGCAACAATAACGGGAATACTGAAAAGATGTTGAGTGGTGGTTTTGGTTTGCATTTATTGGAAAGATTATTAATTGATTTTATTAAAAAAGTACAATATATAATTTATAAATTGCTTAAACTAATTTTAAGTCTAACAACCAAAATTTATCCGATGAGAAATCCAAAATCTCCCATTATTAAACTTATTAAAAGAGCATTTCATCAAGCTCAATATTCAGAATTTGAGTTTGATGATTCACGCAGAAAATTTATCAAAAATGCCTCTGTTGCATCTCTGGCAACCTTTGTGGCTTCTGATTTTGTGAGTTGTGTTACTAAAAAAGACATAAAAGTTGCTGTAATCGGTGGTGGAATTGCGGGATTGACTGCCGCACATTATCTGAATAAATCTGGTTTTAAGCCAATCGTTTATGAAGCAGCCAAACGCACAGGTGGACGTATGATGAGTGTTACAGGCTTATTAGCAGATGGAATTACAACTGAATTAGGAGGCGAATTTATTGATTCATCACACAAAGATATGTTGGATTTATGCAAGGAATTTAATGTAGGATTATTAGATATGCAAACTCCTGATGAGGTGAAAAAGGGATTGATTGAGCATGATTTTTATTTTGATAATCACAGAATTACTGAAAAATTATTGATTGAAGCGATTAGACCTTATCTACTAACCATCAAAAAAGATGCTGATTTAATAGCTACCCGAAATTATAAAAATCCTGCGTTGATCGCATTAGATAAACTATCGTTGGATGAATATCTGCAAAAAATAGGCATATCGGGTTGGTTGTATGAGTTAATCAGAATTTCTTTCACTTCCGAAATGGGTTTGGAATCTGATACTCAGAACTGTTTGGCATTTATTTCCTTGTTGGACGAAAATTATGACAATGGTTTCGATATTTACGGAGAAAGCGATGAAAGATATAAAGTCATTGGTGGAAATCAAAAAGTGGTTGATGCTTTGGCAAAGGCTTTAGAAGGACAAATTGAGCGTGAATATCAATTGGAATCCCTTACCGAAAAGGGTATGGAATACAAATTGAATTTCCAAAATGGCAAAGAAATTTATGCCGATTTTGTGATAATAACAATCCCTTTTTCGGTACTGAGAGAGGTCAAAATGAACGTGGACATGTCGCCTAAAAAAGCGAGATGTATTAAAGAATTATCTTATGGAACGAACT
>JAYVRF010000170.1:0-18358 GCA_043756925.1 Arcicella sp.
ATGCTCAAATAGAAAGGCTCAATTAGATAATTTTGCCGATAAATTTGATGAATTAATCCAGTTTTTGAAAGTAATTAAATTTTTATAGGAAAACCGTTCAAAACCATATAGACTATTAATTCATAAAGAGTATAAATTGTTTGATATTGAGCCATTTGATGAATTAAAATTGGTAATACCAATGGCGATATTAAAAAATAACAAACCAATAAAATCAATTACCAGTTCTAAGATTTCGTTAAAAATTGGTATTAATGAGAACCACCTAAAACAGGCATGGGAACTCCTTGTAATTATAAATATAGTGAAGCCACATAGACAGGTATCTTAATACCTTCTCATACTATCTGGCAAAAGGAAATTATCATTTAAAAGTCCGTTTAGGAAATAATGAATCGAAATAGGTGGTTTCGGTGAGTGATATTGATGGAATGAACTTTTGAGTTTTAATAAACGGTCAAGGTTATAGCAATAATAAAAAAGTGGTCAGAATTTATGTTCTGACCACTTTTTTATTATCATAATTTACTTACTTTCAATTAAAAAAAGCTACTTCTTAACCTCCGCCACAACGGGTTGTCCATATTGTTTTGGATAAATATCTTTTTGATAAACCTCCCAATTTCCCTTTTTGTAGTGATTATCGCCAAAAAACGTGATTACTTGGTGAAACTGAGGAGCTTCTTGAAATCCTGGAACGGGCTGAATCATATTGAATTTTTCATCTAAATATACAATCGTTGGGAAAGACATTTTTCCTTGCAAAAGTGCCACTCCTGCCTGATTGTAGCCATTTTGCCAAATATATTTTTGCGTCCCGATAGTAATTGTGTCTTTTATTTCCGCATCTAATTTTACAGCATAAAACTTATCGCTCACAAAATCAGCTACTTTTTCATTCGTAAAAGTTCGTTGATCCATCACTTTGCACCATCCGCACCATCCCGTGTAGATATCCACCATGATTTTGCGGGGTTCTTTCTGAGTTGCGGCAAAGGCTTGTTCGAGGGTCATCCATTGAATTTTCTGTCCTGCGTGGGCGGAAGTTACCTGCGAGTGTCCAATGAAAGTGATTGATAATGAGACGATTAATGTTAAAATAAAAATCTTCATGTTGAATTAATGATTAAAAAATAATACGATTGTTGCGATGTAATTCCAGACAAAAATAATTGTTTTTGTGGTTGTTTGTATCTGATTACCAATATTTTCTGAAACAAAGTAGTTCAAATTTTTATTATTGAAACGAAAAATTCTCGAAATTAGTTAAACACATATCAAAACCGCAAAATTATGAATGTAAGAAAACCTGAAATAGATAAGCTCGTTGAAGCCGAAGAAAACCGCAAAGATTTAGGTTTTGGCACCCAAGTAAATGACCCCGATACTCGATTACTGAACCGTGATGGCAGTTTTAACGTCAAACGGAGTGGCGGAACATTTTGGAGTAGGCTCAATATTTTCAATCGTTTAGTAGTATGCTCATGGGGAAGATTTTTCGCTGTGGTTATTTTATTTTATCTAATTCTAAACTTCATTTTTGCAGGAATTTATGAAATCGTAGGCATTGAAAATCTACAAGGTGCCGACCTGAGTTCACGCCAAAGCAGGTTCATGGATGCTTTCTTTTTCTCTTCGCAAACCCTCACAACGGTTGGTTACGGACGGATTGCACCCATCGGTTTTGGGGCAAGTTTAGTGGCGGCAATTGAATCACTTTTAGGCTTGTTAATTTTTGCTTTGGCTACCAGTTTGCTCTACGGGCGGTTTTCAAGACCCGTTGCTCATATTTTATATTCCGATAAAGCCATCATTGCTCCTTATTTAGACGTAACCGCTTTTATGTTTCGGATAGTGAATGAAAGAGCCAATCAACTGATTGATTTGCAGGTTGAAGTGGCGATGTCTATTTTGGAAAAACAACCTAATGGCAAAGATGTGAGGCGTTATTATGCTCTAAAATTAGAACGAAACAGAGTAAATTTCTTTCCAACGAATTGGACAATTGTGCATCCAATTACGCAAGAAAGCCCATTATTTGGATTAAGTAAAGAAGAATTATTGAGTCGTGATGCAGAGTTTTTGATTTTGATAAGAGCAACCGAAGATACCTTCAATCAAACCGTTCACTCCCGCATATCCTACCACGCCCGTGAAATGGTGTTTGGAGCCAAGTTTAAATCTATGGTTTTGGATGTAGGTTCATCGGGTTTGTCTGATTTAGATTTGACTAAAATATCTGATATTGAGGAGGTTGAGTTGGTGAGTGTGTATGATTCGGAGGTTGAGTCAGGAGGTAAGTAAAATGTTAATTACCTCCTGATTCTGATACTTAATTGCCCTGAATTGTCAAAACTTTAGTTGTTTGTTGGTTTAATATCCCCCGCAAATCCAAACTTTTTGCGGCACCTTTTACGTCAAGCGTTACGGTATGTCCCGATGAAATTTGGACGGGTTCGGTAACTATTGGCACGTGTCCGCACGACCACAGAGAGGCGGTTCCCCAATTGCCTGTCATTAAAGAAATATTTAGCAAACACTGGCAGATGGCTGTAATGTCTATCATTTTTTGGGGGCTGTTGGTAATGGCTGGTAATGAAGAGATTATCCTGATTTTATAGCCCGTTCCTAACGCTATCGTATTCGGAATAGTTGCCGTTATCGTTCCTGAACTTGTTCCTGTGAGCGTTCCCAATGTTGTGGGTGAACTAAAACTCCCCGAAGCATTCGATAATTGTGCCGTGAAAATATTCCCACTCGTGTACGTTCCCGAAGCCGTAAAAGGAATATTGAAAGCCGTATTTGTACACCAAGATGCGGGCGTTGTGCCAGCTACCACAATGTTGTCCTGCACGGTGAAATCTTTGATACCCACGACCGACCATCGGTTATTCGCATCTTTTGCCCGAATGGATAATTTATGAACGCCATTCGTGAGACTACCCAAACTGACATTAACGTTTTGTGTAATGGGCGAACCAGCCATAATCGCCAAAGCTGTTGCCAAACCAAAACCTGGGTCAGCATCAATGAAATATTCCATAGCTATTATATTTGGAGGAGTACTTCCTGTACCCAAAGTTTCCTTGTAAAATGGACGTACACCCACCACCGACCAACGATTATTGACATCCTTCGCCCGAATACTCAACGTATGAAATCCATCTGTAACCGATGTCAAAGAGGCTGTAAATGTGGTAGTTACGGGACTTCCTGTGGTGATGGTTACGGCAGTTCCACTCCCATAACCAGGGTCAGCATCAATGAAATATTCCAGTTGGGTAATATTGGGTGGGGTTGAACCAGAAGACAAAGTTTCCTTATAAAATGGACGAATGCCCACTATACTCCACGCACTATTTGCGTCTCTGGCACGGATGCTGAGAGTATGGAAACCATTAGTTACAGCCGAAAGCGAAACGTTGAAATTGATTGTTACGGTAGTTGCCGCCGTGATGGGTACGTCTGTACCAGTCGCATAACCAGGGTCGGCATCAATAAAGTATTCGATTTTATTGATGTTTTGGGCGAAAATCTCAAATCCACAGAAGAATAAGAGGGGTACGAAATATATTTTTTTCATGTAATTTTTTTTATATTTGTAAAAACAAACAAATGGAAACACTAACAATTGAACTGAGACATCAAAAAGCCTTTGACTTGCTCCACGACCTTGAAGTGATGGATATCATCAGAGTTTTGCATCGGAACACGCAAGTACCTCAGAAACTTTCTGAACGTTTCGCTGGCAAATTATCAGATAAAACAGCAATCGCTTTACAAAATCATATTTTAGAAAGTCGTGATTCATGGGACAAGAACAATATTTGATTGACAGCAACGCCGTTATTGACTATTTGAATGGTAAATTACCTATTGATGGTATGATTTTCATGAACTCAGTAGTGGACGAAATACTAACCATTTCTGTCATTTCTCAAATTGAAGTGCTTGGCTTCAAAGCTCCGCCCGAAGATGCTCTACTCCTTAATGATTTTATAGAAATAGCACAAATTATAGGTTTACCAGATAATATTGTTCGTCATACAATTGAAATTAAAAAAGAATATAAAATCAAAACTCCCGATGCCATTGTTGCAGCAACTGCACAGTTGTTAAACCTCACTTTGATTTCAAGAAACACAAAAGATTTTGATAAAATTGAAGGTTTACGTTTGATAAATCCCCATCTATTGAGTTGAATTAAATATTGTATGAAAAAGAAAACTGAAAACAATTTCCCTACCGTTTCAATCACCTAAGCTGATGAAAGCTACGATTTTTTGAAAGGAAAAATACTTTTTGCCGAAAAGCACCCTCGTGCCAAAAAACCAATCAGTAAAATGAAACTTTCCGAAGGCTTTATTTATTAATCATGATTGCCCAATTGTTCCCTCGCACACTGAATGTTACAGCATTGGGAGTTGTTCAACACAATCTTTCACTATTATGACTTTAATCAAAGTTTAGAATTATTTTGATTTAGGAAAGCCATGTAAGCCACTTCATCTGCAAATCCTGCACTATTTAACCATGATTTTACACGGCTCTGCACATTTGTAAAGGTATATGGTCTCTGAATTTTAAAATCCTTTGAAGTTGGTATTACGGTTATGACAATGTTTTTAGCGATAAATCCATAAGTTTCCGCCCTATTTTTTGGAAAATTTGGTTTTTCCATCAGCATTTTATTTAGTAATACACTTCCTTCGCCTAACTTATCGGCAGGACCTTCATCGTTGATTACCGCATAAACAATTTTCTTATTAACAGGATTATAAGCTACTATCAAATCGCCTACTTTTACACCATTCTTCTTCAAGACATTATCTTTTCCACCAACTAATACTAATCCAGGGACTTCAAGTGGGTTTACTTGGTTTGCCATATCGCAATCACTGCCAGATACTTCGTTTTTTAGAGACGTTGCCGAAGAAAAATAGCCTTTATAAGTACCCGAACTAATAATGCAAGGTTTCTTGCTCTGATTTGCAATGAGTACATTATCCCATTTTATGGTATATCCATCAGGAATTTGCTCAAAGTTAGAATCTCTGTATTTGGCAAAAACGTCAATCGCTTCGGAATATCCAGTTTTTGTGAGACAGAGATTTTGAGTTGTACCAGTTTTTCTGACTGCAATAGCATTGCAGATTGTATTGATGGCAATTTTTTCTCCTCTCAAATCATTTGGGTGATAGGAAATTGGTGTTCCGTCAGTATTGACATTCAAGTTGCTTTTAAACAGAATCAACTTGCTTTTAGCATCATTCTGAAAAATCAAAACTTTTTTATTTTCAGGTTTGAAAATAGTTTCTTCTATCAATTTGAAACTTTGGATTTGTGCTATCAAACTCTTAGAAAGTAGCACCAATAAAAGCATATAAATGTTTTTCATGATTTTATTAGTTTTAGTTATTGCCACGAACGGTTACGCTGACGTTGAGTGGGGTTGTGGAGTTGCCTACTGTGGTGTAAATAAGATTAGTAATAATTGGCAAAGAAGGTAAACCTGAAAGAACATAAGGACTTGCCCCTCCAAAAATGCCACAGTCAGCACTTCCAGTTCCTGCCCCAATTGCTGGTGAGCCTACTTTTAGGACTAACTCATTATCAATAATTCCTCCAGCCTGTGGGTCGGCTACTATAAATAAAGAAGATAGTGTAACATTGTTTACATTACCATTACTAGAAATTAGAGTTTTTATTGTTGATAAATTATTGTTAACAAGATTGGCAGAGCCATTTATTGCATCACCCGAAGCTGATGAAATAAATATATTGTTTGTAATATTTGCACCGTCGCTATTAATTAGCCCCGTGAAAACATTATTTGAAATAATAGAACTCTTTATACTTGCCGAAGAACCATTGTAAGAATAACCAGCAAAATCTACAATGTTATTTGTTATTGAATGATTTGAAGAAAAGTTAGGGCCAAGAGTTGAAATATTACTGATTTTACTTTTTGTAATTGTAAGGTTATTTGGTAAAATATTTGTGGTATTACCAGTAAGTTGTTTTAATATTATTAGCTTTGAAATCTTACACCTCGTAATTGTAATATTGGGAGCATATACATAATCATCAGACAAATTAGAAGAAACTATACCCATCATTATTGAATTTTCACTTCCAAGACTAAAAGTGAAGCCACTTATCATTGATTCTTTTTTATCAATGGCTGTGTTGGCATTCTGATTTAAATCATAGCCATTTCCTAAAATCGTCAAGTTCTTTATAGAATTTAAACTTCCATAGCTATTTAGACTTGGCTCTATGTAAATAATATCACCAGCCACAGCCGCATCGTGTGCAGCTTGTATGGTTGTGTAAACATTTAAGCCTGTAATGCCAAGGTTGTTATTCACACGCCTAATCGTCTGAGCATCAGCCAAAAGACTTATAAAAAGTAAAGTAATGATGGTAATGGCGGACGCCGCCCGAATAATTTTTTCATTTTATTGTTTGTTAAGTTTTATATTTATTTTGAGTTATGAATTACTATCATTTCTTAGGCTGTTCAGTTACTGTACCTTTATCTCCGAATTTGAATATTGAAAAACCTACTCCTATCCCAATCCAGGGTTGATTTCTGTAAATCCATTTTCTGCCTAATTCCCCTGACATAAAATCCATGCCTATTGTAGTAATAAGTTGTAAGCCTGAATTTTTGAAATTTATGACCATTCCAATTGTCGGGCTAATAGCAGAAGCGTTAGTTTTTGTTTTCTGAAAGCCTTTTGTATTGGCAGAATCCACAGGAATTGAACTCAGATTTAAACTCAAAAAACCATAAGCGTCAATTGTCCGAGTATTCCCTCTTGTAAATCGGCGAGCAATCGAAAGCCCAATATTTACTTCTGAGGTAAAATCAAAGTACCGTAAATTACTACCTTTACTGTCTGTGTCTCCAAAGCGTAATTTTAAGGGGAGAATGACAGTTCCAAAAGTCCATCTTTCGTCAAGTTTAGTCGTAACTTCCGTAAATTCAGCATTTGTTAATTTGAAATAATTTGTTTGTTTTTTAGTAATGGAAACTCCTTTTTCTTCTACTAAACTATAAAACTGCGACACTCGTTTGTTCAATTCTACGGTATCAAGTGAGTCTGCCATATTCTTACTATTATCCTTAAATTTGACGATGTAAAATACCTTACTATCCTTCGTTTCAGTTATAATATTTAGTAGCCATCGTGCTTCTAATCTCTCTGGGTTTTGTGTTGGAATTAGAGAATCACCATTTATATCAACCCTTTTCGCAAGGACAGGTTTTGTGAGCATATAAGTTTGTGCAAAACTTGCTTCAACTCCCAAGGCAAGTAAACACATCATCATTAGTGTTATTTTTTTCATGTCATTATTTGGTTAAAATATATTGAATTAAATATAGAAATTTTCTACTCATAGCGTGTTTCTCATTCAACACGAGTGAGAATTATTGTTTCTAAATTCTCTACACCACACCCCGCTTCCGCCTCGAAATCGGCAAGGTCGTTTTATCATTCATTACCACATAATTCGTCCCAATTTCGGTAATGAATTTTCGGTTTACTAAATGCTTTCGGCTGATTCTGACGAAGGAATCGGAGGCGATGCGGCTTTCCACCGACAAGAGAGTGCGGGCGAGCATTTTAGGTTTGCCCGAGATGAGATGAATGTGGGTATAATTGACGTTACCCTCACAATAGAGGACTTCGTTGATACACAATTGTACGTTACGAGCCAATTTAAGGGCTTCTCCGAGGTAATTGTTAGCATTCATTTTTATCAAATTAGGCTTGTGTTAATGCGGTAAGATTTTATATTTGACGTGTTCTGTGAGCTTCATTAAATCATTGTTTCTTTAATGTTCTTCTTTGTCCCAGCCACTGATTATCCACTTATTATTGTCGATAAAGACTTTATTTTGGTTCAACATATCAATTAAAATTTGGAATTCTGTTTGGGGTAATTTACCAAAAATGTGTGTGGTTTGGGTTTCGTCGATGGCAGTTAAATATCCTTCTTTGCCCTCCATATCCCAGCCAATGGTGTATTTAATGATTCTTTTCATGAACTGATTTTAGTTTGATTTAGGTTCGTCAAAATTAGAGTATAAAGAA
The DNA here is from genome assembly GCA_043756925.1 of Arcicella sp. Lineage (GTDB taxonomy): Bacteria > Bacteroidota > Bacteroidia > Cytophagales > Spirosomataceae > Arcicella. Next base: position 8,106 of record JAYVRF010000170.1, read on the forward strand.
GGGAGGGGAAATACTGACTACACAGTATTTTTAGGATTTAATCTACTGTCTATCAGGTAGTTTTGAAGTTTTTGTGAGAATTTATTTGTATTTTCGTTTCAAATTATGACCCTAATGAAACGGATTCTGATAACCACACTCTTGCTTTTTTTCATAAGCACTACCCACGCTCAAAAGCCCTCAAAATTGGACAGTCTAAAAAGTATCTTGGCACATTTGCCAGCGGAAGGGAAGTCTTTTGCAGGAGATACTTTGCGGGTTAGGGTTTTGTGTGAGATGGGGGAAATAAGTAATGATAAACTTGCTAATTCATCATTTATATTTTTAGAAAAAGCCTTAAAAATCTCTGAAAAGCATCACTGGGAAGAAGGGAAATCTATCTGCTATTTTAATATGGGAGAGTTTTTTGTCTTTAAAAGCGAGTTGATGAAAGCCGTAGATTATTTTTATAAATGTTTGTCTATTAGTATTGAACAAAAAAATGAAATATTAACGGCAAACACGTATAAATCATTAGGAGATTGTTATTCACTTTTAGGTAATTACCCTAAAGCACTTGAATTAATTATCAAAGCAAATGATATTTTCAAAAATCAGAGAGATAAAAAAGAATACATCAAAGGACTGAACAATTTAGGACTTATGTATGACGATATGAAAAAGTATGATAAAGCTATCTCCGTATTCAAACATGGCTTACAATTAAATCAAACGTATAAATATTCTAAGTTAGACAGCTACTTCAGAGTAAATATGGGCATGGCAATGGTGGAAAATGGAAATTTGGAAGAAGCCTTCTCTAATTTTTCGATAGTCTTAAAAGATACTTCGAGAAATCCCTACAATGATGTGTACGTGTATGTATCTATGTCTGAGATTTATGAAAAAAAGAAAGAATATCAAAAGGCTTTGATGTATTATCAGCAAGGCAAAGAAATGATGAATAAAGCAGATTACAGTGGTTCTGTTCAGATGCTTTTATCGCAGGTCGGATATAAGATATTTAAGCAACTCAATCAACCTGAAAAAGCACTCGAAGAATATGTTGCTTACAATGAAATCAAACTAAGAAATACCAAACAAGATACCGAAAAACGTATCAAAGATTTACAATTAGAATTTGATAATAAGAACCAGAAAAAAGAAATAGGTGCTTGGAAACGCAATTTGATGCTTTCAGGAGGAGGGATTTCTGTTTTGCTGATTTTGGGAATGTTATTATTCAGAAGTAATAAAAAACTAACGTCGTATAACAAAACCATTGCTTTACAGAATAATAAAATAGAACAAGTAAATAAGCAATTAGAAACATTCAATTTTGAATTAGAAGAAAAAGTGACGCTTCGCACTACGGAACTTTCAAAAGCTAATGCCGACCTCTTGAAGAAAAATGATGAAATAATGGCTGCTCTGGTGGAAGGACAAACGATTGAGAGAAAAAGGGTTTCGGCAGAATTACATGATAATTTGGGTAGTACCATTTCGGGTATAAAATATCGCTTGCAAGGCTTAGATTTGGCTAATTTTACGGAGAAAGAACAACAAGTTTATACCAGCGTAATGAGTATGATGAATGATGCATATTCAGAAGTTAGACTAATTTCTCATAATTTACTCCCCGAGGAATTTGAAAAAAAAGGGTTAAAAGGAGCTTTGGAGAAATTAGTGAGTGACATAAATATCAGTGCTAAATTCAAACTATCTTTGATGTTTAGACAACATAAACAACTATTAGAGCAAAAAATTGAAATTGAACTGTACTGTATTTGTTTGGAATTAGTCAATAACATAATTAAGCATTCAAATGGCACGGAGGGAGAAATTTGTTTTTTTTCAAATCCTAAAAATATTATTCTCAATGTAAGAGATAACGGAGGTAATACCCAAAAATTAACAGAGGGCTTCGGATTGAAAAATATCAAGATTAGAGTTTCTAAATTGGGGGGAGAACTTGAAGTTTTGACTTCGCCTTCTGAAACAGAGATTTCGGTGAAGATTCCTGTTGCAGTTCTGGTTTCTTGAAAATACTTGGGCAATATGTAGCCAGTATCACCATTGCTATTTGCAATTTTCCCCTATCAGTTGGCACATACTCATAGTTTTTGTAGTAGTTTTTGATTGGGTAAAGAGGTTTAATATATTTATAATAAATTTTTCGAGCATTTTTAATTGAATCGGAATTTTGCCCAAATTCCTCTTTTTTCATATTATAAACTTTTTCTATTACATCTTCTTGCGATACATCAAGTACTGTGTCTAAATATTCCTCAACATTTTTTGCGTAAATCTCTATCGTTTTCAAAAAAACTTTCGAGGATAACTCAATCTTTTCAACACTTTTCTTTATTTCCTCATATTCTTCTTTTAAATCCTTACTGAACAAATTATCAATACGTTTCCATACGTTATTATCCATATCAATTTGTTTATTTTCGTTGAAAATGATATTAGTTACATTTTCTGGAAAATACTTTCTCATCCAAGGGAATTTAAGAATTTGATTTAAATACCAAAAGATAAGGACGAGTTCATCACTATTTACAAGGCGATATTCTTCTTCTTTTCCATCATTAGATTTATAATAAGTTAGCCAAGTTATTTTTGTTGGACTTAGCCAAATAGCCCTTTCTACTAAATCAAGAGCATAATTTAGGGCAACTCTTCCATACTCATACAAATAAAATTTGGTGTCAGTTGGATATAAATCTGAAAGTTTAACTTCATTGAGTTGATTGAAAGTATAGTTGTATTCAGTGAAGGGGTTTCTATAAAATTCATCCTTGTATCCTTGTTCGCTCAAATCCTTTATAATATCATAAACACTAAAAGGAACAGCTTTTTCACTTAAACTCTGAATGGTGTTGTATATCAGTTTACACCTATTTGAGCCAAAACTGTCTGCTTTGGGATATATTGGGTCTTCTGCAATGCCAACGCCAGATATATTTGCATCAAACTGCTTGATAAATAGCGGCAGTCCACCTTTATTGAGAATATTTTTATATTTTTCAATATGAATTTTGATGAATTGATAGATATAATAGTAGTGATTTTGTGAAACATAAAGGACAAAATTATCTGAGCGATCAAAGTTTGCTAACGATGTAGGCAACTTGGTTTGAAAGGGAATATTTCTATTATTTAAGTAGTTTTTAAGACTTTTTATAAAATGATTGACCTGAGATTTAAAATCTTCTAAACATTTTAAATAATCCGCAATACTACCTTGATAATTTACGCTATCGGGCTTTAGATTAAAGTAAATACGTATGACTGCTTGCTCACGGTTTCTTAATAAATTCTTTCCCTGAGTAAGTATGTAAAAGTTTTTACTACCAGGAGATGTAAATAGTCTTTTAGGGAAATAAGCATAAACAAAATCGTTAGAATTACCCTTTTTTTCAGCGAAGCCATTAATTTGATTTTGAGATTCATCGAAAAAATCTGTATCAACTTCAGGTTTTTCTTCTTCCTTAATGTCTGAGTACATTTGACCTCCTTCTAAATACTCTCCTGTATAGAAAATAGTATTTATTCCGTCTTGAAAAGCTACTAATTCATTTTCTTGTACTGATATTTCACGATACGGATTTGATTGTTTATTTTTATTTACAAACCAAAATCTTCTTACATTAAACTCTTCAAAAAACGGCTTGATATTCTCAATATTCCAATCTATTCTATAGTTTTTGTATTTATCCTTATCGGGTGCCGTTTCTAATAATTTTTGAAATATCTCATTTTTGAATTTCCAATTATCTTCAACTTGAATATAAGTTGTATAAAAATTTGTCAGGGCTTTTTTATCTCCTAAAATTTTATCGTACTCAATATGTCCATTAGTGTCGATTTTACAGTCCAAGATGCTCAATAAACCATTTGTAAGATTTCCTATTGGTGTTATTGTTTAAAAAGAGCTTGAATGTTTGTAAGAAATGCCTTATTTTGTGGTCTATACCCATCACTATTATTAAATACTAAAAAAGATTCCAATTTTTTCTTATCAATTTGCCTATTGTAAGCATTCAGAAAAATATTGACTCTATTTTGGATAGATAAAAATATTGTTTGCTCATTCTGCATCATAGAATTTCCATAACTCATAAAGAAGAAATCACTCGAAGAACATACGCAGATGATTTTGACAATCATACTTAAATCATAATATTTATCACCTTTGCCAGCCATCTCCCAATAGATTATTTTGATGTTTTTTGCTTCGTCAATCAACAAGTTGCTGGCATTCAAATCACCATGAATAAAACTATTTTCTGTTAATTTATACAGAGGATAATAATCGTGAAAGTTTGGCTGATAAGCCATAGGAATAGTATCATTCGTTTGATTAACGGTACTTGGTAAAAGACTAAGTACTTTATCCTGATGAAACTCCTTCAATGCACTGGCTATTTTTTCTAATATTTTACGGATAGAGTCTTCTTTGGGTTGTTTAGCTTGAATCAACTTTACTAAAACATTACCCACATTTTTAAATCCAACCAGATAGTCTTCAATGATTATATGATTGATACCATCTATAAAAACAGCATTAGGGTAAAATGTACCCGTTTTTTGACTATTGAGTAAAGAGGACTCATTTTTGAAATGATTTCGCTTAGATTTTGGTAAATCCCTAAACTGTTTTAGTATATATTGCTTATCTTTTATTTTGAAAATATAGACTAAGTTTTTGCTTCCGCCTTTGAATGAGTCAATAGCAATTTCTGATAAATTGGTATCATTCAATTCATTATAAAATTGGGGATATTTATCTTGATTGAATTTGTTATTTTTAATCCAAAGTAAATACTCCAAAGCGGCATATTTTGAAAGTAAAAGCATACATACTTCAGTTTAGAGAATTTATATCTATATATCGTATTCTTTGCATGAAGGTGGGTCTCGTGATACTGAGCGGTTAATATCGTCTAATACTATATTTTCACCTGTGGCAACGTTTTTCGCTAACCATTGTGGAATGCCAATTGCAGTGAGAGCAGTTGGTGTTATAGGAAAAGCCTTATCAAAAACAGATATTCCATTTTTCTTTTTTGTTCGTACAACTGTACCTTCAATATTACCTCTGATAATAACCTTATTGATAATCATTGTTGATTTTACTGATTTCCTTTGCCCATCTTTTATTATTTCTGTGGTAACTTCGATAGTATCATGTGGAAAAATGGATTGAATAGCATCAAAGGGAAAGTTACACAATATATATTTATTTGCTTCTGATATTGTGTTTAGCGTTTTGGTAACTAACAATGACGGATCTAATAATACTTGAAGAAACACATGATTAACAGTGTCTTCCGATGGGTCTGGGTTTAAATCACCATTAAACGGCGAGACTTTCCAGTTATAAACTGCGTAAAATTCCATGAAAATTATATTTGTTTAAATTGTGAAAAATCAAACCTAAATCCCCTCCACCAACCCATGCCTCAAACCCCAACGCATCAAGCCAATAGCCGTACTGACCCCCACTTTTTTCATCAAATTGCGTCTATGCGTTTCCACGGTTGTGCTGCTGATGTGGAGGTGTTCGCCAATTTCTATGTTGCTGAGGTCATCTACTACTAATCTCAAAATTTCTATCTCTCGCTTCGTTAAAGGCATAATATCTTCAATTCTAACTTTGCCATTTGGCGATTGCACGTCCTCAATTTCCGCTAATTTTTTGATTATCTTTTCGCTAAAATATTTCTCTCCGCCAAATACCGTTTTGATGGCTTTGATGAGTTCGGGTTTTTCGGCACTTTTCATCACATAACCGTGCACGCCCGCCTGTAACGCTTCTCGTATATGATGGGCTTCTTCGCTCATCGTAAGCATGATAATGTAAGTAGAACACGGTTTTTCCTTCAATTTCATCGCCATTTCAAGTCCGTTGAGTAAGGGCATATGAATGTCTGCTAACACAACATCAACTTTATGATTTTCGATAAAAGAAAGGGCTTGCCAACCATTATTTACAACGCCTAATATTTCAAACTTATCAACCGTGCCAAGCAGCATACTCAGACTTTCGGCAATTAGATGATGGTCATCGGCAATTAAAATTTTTATAGTTGGCATGAGAGGTAAAAAACAGTATGTATGAAGAAATTTATAAAATAAAAAGATACAATACAATTTTTATTTTTTCATGTTATAAATTTCCTTTGGAATATTGAATTAAAAAATACTGTCTGAACAGTAGAAAATGAATTTGAATATTTACAAAATTTGAATTAAAGTTATTGACGGTGTAATTTTGCAATAATCTAAAATCCCATAAATCATTGCAACCAAACCCAATCCAAAAAGGTGACACCGTAGGCTTATTAGCCTTAGCCTGTAAAGTTGATTTTGAAATTCTCCGACCTGCCATTGCGTTGATGGAAAACGTGTGGGGCTTGAAAGTCATTTTGGGCAAATCCCTCACGAGTGAATATCATCAATTTGCGGGTGATGACACCGTGCGAGCCAATGATTTTCAAATGATGTTGGATAACCCCGAAATCAAAGCAATTTTTTCAGCCCGAGGAGGTTACGGTAGTTCTCGTTTGTTGGATTTTATTGATTTTACCGCTTTTCAAAAACAACCAAAATGGGTTGTTGGATTTTCGGATATTACTGCCGTGCATTGTTATATTCATACCTTACATATTGAAAGTCTGCACGCTACCATGCCTAAATTATTTTTGCAAGAAGGCGGAAAGGAATCATTGGAAAGCCTGAGAAAAATTCTATTTGGGGAAGATGTTAATTATAAAATCGAACCCCATAAATCGAATCGTTTGGGAGTGGGCGAGGGGCAAATTGTTGGCGGAAATTTAGCTATTTTAACGCACGTAATTGGTTCAAAATCAGACATTAACTACGATGGAAAGATTTTATTTTTGGAGGACATAAATGAATATTTATACAACATTGACCGCATGATGATACAATTGAAGCGTAGCGGAAAATTACAAAATCTGGCAGGCTTAATTGTAGGCAGTTTTTCGGATAATCAAGACAATCATGTGCCTTTCGGAAAGACCGCCAATGAGATAATTCAAGAAGCTGTTGCAGATTATGATTTCCCAGTTTGCTACGGTTTTCCAGTAGGACATGAAGTCAATAATTGGGCAATGCCTTGTGGGCGTGAAATGAGTTTATTGGTGGAGGAATATGGGGTTTCTTTGAAGGAAAGTTCTTTGTTGTAATTTTTGTCTATGCGACTCAGTTTGAGTCGCATAGACAAAATCACTTCATTGATTTCTTCCAATTAACAAACCCTTTCACCGCCAAAACAATCAAAAGTACATACAAAATACTCGTTCCGTTCAGCCCTTTGTAGAGGTATATTCCTACGTAAATAATATTTGCAAAAATCCATAACAGCCAGTTTTCCAAATACTTACGGGTGGTCATCCATGTGGCAATGAGGCTAATTGCGGTTAATCCAGCATCTAAATAGGGTAAACTTGCTCCCAAATATAGATTATGTAAAAAGCCTGAAATGGTAGTGAACAGTGCTAAAAAAATCAGACAAATCAGAGCAAATTGAAAAGGAATTTTACTGACGGGAAGTACTACTTCTGTGTGTTTACTGAACTGCCACTTGTAGATTCCATAAAAACTCAAAAGAATAAAAACAATTTGCAGTTCTGCATCAGATTTTAGGTTCGATTGCCAGAAGATTACGGCATAAATTCCCGAAGATATAATTGCCCAAAACCATCCCCAAATGTTTTGCCGAGTATTCAACCAAACGCAAATTAAGGAAGTAATAATGCCCAAAACTTCGAGCCAATTTTGTTGTAGGTATTCAGTCATTTGTTATTGGTCATTAGAAAATTCGTTACTTGTTGTCAGTTACTGGAAAATTGGTTATTAGTTATTTTACTTTCTTTACTAATAACCAATAATCCAATAACTATTTTTCAATAACCACTTTCCTCTTCCTCTCCAAAGCCTCAAAATACTTACAAAACCCTTTTAAGGCACATTCTCCACATTTGGGCGAGCGAGCAACGCATACATAACGACCATGAAGAATCAGCCAATGATGTGCCACTGGAACGGATACTTTTGGAATATATTTAACTAATTCTTTCTCAACTGCCAAAGGAGTTTTTGCCGTTTTTGCCACTAAACCCATGCGGTGCGAAACCCTAAAAACGTGCGTATCAACTGCCATGGCGGGTTGATTATAAATGACCGAAACAATCACGTTTGCCGTCTTTCTGCCCACACCTGGTAGGGTTTGAAGATCCTCAATATTGTTCGGCACTTCCGAATTATATTCACTCACCAAACGTTTTGCCATGCCAATTAAATGTTTGGCTTTATTATTGGGATATGAAACTGAACGTATATACTTGAAAACCTCGTCCAATTCTGCTTTTGCTAAAGACTCGGGGTCGGGGAAACGTTCAAAAAGTGGGGGCGTAACAATGTTCACACGTTTGTCGGTACATTGAGCCGATAAAGAAACCGCTACTAATAATTCGTAGGGCGTACGATAAGCTAATTCGGTTTCTGCAATTGGGAAATTTTCAGTAAAATATCCTATCAGTTGTTTATAGCGGTCTTTTTTAAGCATTTATTTCGATGTTTTTCTTTTAATGTTCAATAGTTGTTGATTGATATTTGTTATTCGAAGTTCGAGGTTCATCTTGCAATTATTGTTAGTTTATACCCTATTTCCCAACATTGAAGATAGACATAGAATGACGACAACTGACCGTCAAAACGAAAATTGGAAACAAACATTGAAAACCTCAATAAAACGCATCTTCAAAATGCGTAATTTCAAAATCTTCCTCACTTTTAAAAATTATTGAAACAATATCAAAACGAATTTGCTGTTGCCAATTGGTGGTGTAAACAAAGTTCCCTGCGGCTCTGGTTACGAGTTTAATCTTGTTTTTGGTAACGCTAATTTCTGGATTACCGAATTTGGTATTTGTCAGTGATTTTACTTCCACAAAAACGACGAAAATTCCCTTTTTCACAATCAAATCAATCTCTGCACGACCATACCGATAGTTTCTGGCAATGATTTCGTAGCCTTTTTCCTCCAAAAAAATACCCGCTAAGATTTCTGCTTTTTTGCCTGTTTCGAGATGTTTTGCCACAATTTAGTGGTTAAATTTTTTCAAAATTTGGAATAATAACCTACTTTTAAAAATGAGTAATTATCCGTTATTAATTAGTTTATGTTAGGATAAGCACCCGATACCCAATTTCAAAACTCCTTGTTTAAATCCGAAATCGTATGTAAAATCTCCACCCGACCGCTTCCACTAACGGAGGAGGTTACGAAAAATTGCGGCATTGCTTCCCACGTTTCCAGAATCTTCTGTTGGTATAATTCTACATTCCTATCTACGGCAGTTTTAGAGAGTTTATCAGCCTTCGTGAAAACAATACAAAATGGAATGCCTCTTTCTCCCAACATATTAATAAATTCAATATCAAGTTTCTGAGGCTCATGTCTGACATCTACTAAAACGAAAGTGTAAAGTAAATTTTCTCTGTTTTCAAGGTATTCGTGAATCATCTTTTCAAACATTTCACGGTCGGTTTTACTGACTTTTGCGTAACCATAACCAGGTAAATCCACGAGATACCATTTTTTATCAATCTCAAAATGATTGATTAATTGGGTCTTGCCAGGAGTCTGCGAAGTCTTTGCCAAATTCTTTTTCTGAACAATTGAATTTATTAATGAAGATTTCCCTACGTTCGACCGCCCAATGAAGGCATATTCAGGCTTATCAGGTTTCGGACATTTCAAGTAATCCGTGTTACTTTGTATAAAAATTGCGTCTGTTATTTTCATCTATGAATATGTCAAGTTTGGCAAGGAATGTGAATGGAAAGTTTAACTTTAAAGTACTGATAAATATCAATAAAAATAAGTAAATAGGCTTAAATTATTAACATAAGGTAACCTCTAAAAATATGCTAAAGTACATTTCATTTTTAACAAAAAATTTGCAGATGTTTGTAAAACATCTGCAAATTTACGCAACAATTATCACTTCCGTTCTCTACACTCTACAATAGAGTATTCCTTACGAAACTCCCCGCCATAAGACGGAGCTACAATTCAGACTTTTATGACTGAAAGCACTTCATTTTACTTATTTGAGACTGTTATCTCATTTACAAGTTAACGGTTTTCCTATAAAAATTTAATTGACTTCAAGAACTGGATTAATTCATCAAATTTATCGGCAAAATTATCTAATTGAGCTTTCTTATTTGAGTAT
>JAYVRF010000171.1:0-18250 GCA_043756925.1 Arcicella sp.
TAAATCACAAGGGTAAATTATAAATTGTTCTAAGAAAACCTTACAACTGGCGGGAAGAAAGGGTTAGTTTTAGTTTCGACGAAAAAGATTTTTGGCGGATCTTTACTTTGGCACGCTATCGAAACTGTTTTACACAACAATATTTACAATATTAATGCCAAATATATGCTTATTTTGATTTTTTTTGTAAGTATGAATTAATATTCCATGCTGAAATAACAGAATGGGTTTATTATTTTATAAATTGTCCCGTCCTGAAAAAACGATACATGATTTTTAAGATTTAAAATTACAATTTTTAGACAGTAGTAGCACTTTTGTTACTACTGTTTTTTGTTTTATACGTTCTAATTTTGATTTGATTCTGTTTGTGCATTTGGTTGGGAGTTAGTAGATAATTAGAAAAATGCGGTCGATTTTGATTATAGATTCCAACGGCTTCTTTGACAATTACTTTCATAGTTTCTACATTCTGCTCATACTTGTCAATCATAAATTCTTGCTTCAAGATGCCATTAATTCTCTCGGCCACCGCATTTTCGTAGGGATCTGAATTTTGCGTCATACTACAAAGAATGTTGTTTTTGTTGAGTACACTCTGATACTGGTCAGCACAATATTGTAATCCTCTGTCAGAATGATGAATCAAAGGTAAATCTTTATAAGTCCTTTGTTTGATTGCCATTTTCAAAGCCATCACGCTACTTTCGGTATTCAAATTATTGGCTACATAATAACCCATTATCTTCTTAGAATAAGCATCCGTTACCAGACTCAAATAACAGGGATTATCTCGCTTTCCGATATAAGTAATGTCCGAAACCCAAACTTGTTCTGGTCTATTAATGTCAATACTTAACACCAAATTTTGATGTTTTCTAAAACGGTGATGCGAGTTAGTTGTTACGTGATAACGGCGTTTAGGCTGAATCAGTAGATGATTGGCTCGTAAAATAACCAAGAGTTTATCCCTACCTATTTCCATTAATCGTAGTTTATCCATCAAAAGATGATACAGCTTTTTCGTGCCAATTCGGGGCATTGATTTTCTGATTTCATGCACCAGTCTCACTACTTGCTCTGCCTTATCTTGCCTAATAACTCGTCTACGCACACTCCGATAATACACCTGTCTATCCATCCCGAACAAGTGACAGGCAAACCATAAGGTCGTCTTTTCTTGTTGTCTAAATGCTTCGATTGTTCGGGCGACCGACGCTCGGCTGTGAGTTTTTTCGGATATCGATTTGATACTCCTTTTCAGCCAAGTCAATCATCATATCAAAGATAATGACTTTCTTGTCAGCCACATTGGCTTGGTATTCTAAGAAAGCCTTTTGTTTCTCCAACAATTTAACTTTGGCTTCCAACTCCATAATTTTCTGTTCGGGCGTTTTTGGCATATGAGACGGGGTTCTGTTTTCCCAGTCAAAATTACCATATTTCCGCAACCAAGTCATCAAAGTGGAGCGAGCTTGTATGCCATACTTATGTTGCACCGAGGTAGTTGATAATTCTCCCCGTTCTATCTCGCCTACTATTTGCAGTTTTAAGCTCATACTATAATCTCGCTGACTACGCTTTACATAATTAAAATGCTCTTCCATAACGATGCTTTTTTTGTATCGCTATTTCAGGACAAGACAAAATATGAAACAAAAAAAACATTCCAAAGTGGATTGGGGTCGTTAATTTAACCGTTAATTTTGGTGCTTTCGTAATCGTGAAAGGTTCACAAATATACGTTTTACAATCCGCTGGAACTGGAATAAATCCTGCATCATCAAATTTGCTGTTACGAACTAAAAAAAATAATAAAAAAATTGTTTAAAAAATACCACAAATCAGTTTAATACAAAAAAGCCCAACATTATCAATGTCGAGCTTTCCGAATTATAATCCTTACTTTGTTTTTCTATTTAGATATTGACTTATGTTTACTCGTTCTTTGCACGATTCCTACAACATAATATCGATAAAACCATTTTTAATACAATTTGTTTTGGTATCGCATTTATAATGTATATGCAATATAATATATTTGTTTGAAAAAAAAACTAATTTATTGAAAATTACTTTTAAATATAACAATAGATTTAGTAAACGGTATTACATAATCGTTAAAATATCCATTCTATTGACAAATATATTTTTATTCCAAGCCTGACCTTAATAATAAATCAGGTCGTCTAATTCGAGTTCTTTCAATAGATTGTTCAAAACGCCATTCATTTATCTTTGCTTCGTGTCCTGATAATAAAATTTCTGGAATTGTAACTCCCTCAAAATCAGCGGGTCGTGTGTAAACGGGCGGTGCTAAAAGATTATCTTGAAATGAATCCGTCAAGGCAGATGTCTCATCGTTTAAAACTCCTGGAATAAGTCGAATTATTGCGTCTGCACAAACAGCCGCCGCCAATTCTCCACCTGAAAGTACGTAATCTCCAATCGAAATTTCCTTCGTTATGAACAAATCTCGCACACGTTGGTCAACGCCTTTATAATGTCCACAAAGGAAAATTAAATTCCCTCCTAATGACAAATTGTTAGCCATTTGTTGATTAAAAGTTTCACCGTCAGGAGTCATGAAAATCACTTCATCATATTCTCTTTCAGTCTGTAAATGGCGAATACAACGAGCAATTGGTTCTGCTAACATCACCATCCCAGCACCCCCACCAAAAGCATAATCATCAACCTGACGACTTTTTGTGGTGGTATAATCTCGCAAATCATGCAAAACAATTTCTGCATGACCTGCCTCTTGTCCACGCTTCAAAATGGAATGTCCAAAGAAACTTTCCATCAATTTTGGTACAACTGAAATGATGTCTATCCGCATTGTTCAATGTTAGAATGATTGAATGATAGATTGATATAGTGATTAAGATATATTCAATCTATCATTTACTCATTGATTATTCTTCCATATAAACCTCCAAAAGTCCCTCTGGAAGATTCACGTACAATATTTTAGCTTCTTTATCAGCGGTCAAGACAATTTCTGAAATGACTGGAATCAATACTTCTTTCCCTTTGTATTCCATTACCATCAAATCTTGAGCTTGCATAGAATGAACCGTTAGAACTTTCCCCAATTCTCCCAAATTTTTATCAACTATTTGATAATCAATTATTTCGTGGTAATAAAATTGATCTTTTTCCAATTCTGGCAATTCCTCCAAAGGCAAAAATGCTTGAAGATTTATCATCGTTTCGGCTTTCTCGAAAGTGTCAATATCTTCAAATTTCACAATCGCACGATTACCCGATTGTCTATAGGTTTCAATAAAATGCGGAATTAATTCTCCCCGTACATCAAGGAAAACGCTTTCTAAATCTTCGTAATCTTCGGGAAAATCAACATCAAGCCAAAGCACAACTTCTCCTTTTAGTCCGTGTGTTTTAGTAATTTTTCCTAATTCAAAACAAGTTTCTTTTGTCATTTCAGTAACGTAAGACAGGTTTCTAACCTGTCGATTGTAATACTAACAGGTTAGAAACCTGTCCTACCAAAAAAAAATGATATAAAACAACATTTCAGCGTTTTATATCATTCCTTAAATTATCTATTGAAAAGTTACTCAGCTTTTGGAGCTTTTTCTTCAATTGAAGGTGTTTCTACTGCAACTGGTGCTTCTTCAACTACTGCCTCTGCAACTACTGCCTCTGCAACTGATGCTTCTTCAACTACTGCCTCTGCAACTGGTGCTTCTTCAACTACTGACTCTGCAACTGGTGCTTCTTCAACTACTGCCTCTGCTACTGGTGCTTCTTCAACTACTGCCTCTACTACTGGTGCTTCTTCAACAAGTGTTTCTGCTACTGGTACTTCAACAACTTCTTCTTCAACTACATTTCTTTTAGCAATTGCAGCTGCACGAGCGTTGTTAATTTCAACCTCTCTTGCCATACGAGCCGCTTTATCAGCATCTTTTGTTGCCGATAAACCGTCTGACTTACCAGTGATTTTTGCATCTTTCGATGATTTCCAATCTTCAAATTTGGTATCGGCAACTTCCTGAGATATTGCACCTTTATTGACACCCACTTGTAAATGTTTTTTCAACAATACACCTTTGTATGACAAAATCGCACGAGTTGTATCTGTTGGTTGAGCACCGTTCAATATCCATTTCAAAGCATTTGCCTCATTCAAATTAATTGATGCAGGATTTGTGTTTGGATTGTAAGTACCGATTTTTTCGATGAATTTACCATCACGTGGAGCTCTTGCGTCAGCAACTACTATATCGTACATTGCTAATTTCTTACGTCCACGACGTGCTAATCTAATTTTAACAGCCATCTGTTATTTACGTTTTAGTGAAGGAACCCGTCCTTCGGTTATGGTATTTGTAAATTGGAGTGCAAAGATAGTGAATTTCGTGGAGTAAACAAGTCGTACTTTTAATAATTTCATTATAATTGATGATAAGTAATTTGTGAATGATGATTAGAAGTACCTTTGTATAGAAAATAGGTCGTCTTATCGCCTTCGTTCATTCGGGGGAGGAAAGTCCGCACAACGTAGAGCATCATGCTTCCTAACGGGAAGGTACGTATTTGGTGACGAATTCGTAACAGCAAGTGCCACAGAAAATTACCGCCCGCAAGGGTAAGGGTGAAAAGGTAGAGTAAGAGCCTACCGCCTCAATGGTGACATTGGGGGCATCGGTAAACCTCATGAGTTGAAAGACCAAATAGGCTGACGAGATAGTTAATAATCATTAACTAAAAAGGGGCTGCTCGCCTGATGTCAGTGGGTAGGTTGATAGAGCGTATCGGTGACGGTGCGTCGAGATAAATGATAAGACGGTGCTTCGGTACTGACAGAATGCGGCTTATAGACTTATTTTTACCAAAACGGCTCTGGGGATTCCTCAGAGCCGTTTTGGTTTTATATTTTTAGATAAATCCTTATAGTCCATCAATTTTAATATCCAATTTTCCTTTCGCATTAATCACACAAATAATTGAATTAGGCGTTAGATAAACTTTGTCTGGCGTTAAATCAAGTATATTTCCGTTGAGCGTTACGCCTTTTGAAACTTGTTTATTCAAATTGGCTTGCATTTGTTTTTTCATATCATCAATCTGTCCACCGATATGGAAAGTCATGGATTCTTTCATATTCTTAGCAAAAACGCCTTGAAATAACCAATTGGCTGTTCCTACTAAAAAATTTTTGGTTTTAAGGTCGTAATCAAAATTATCCAAGTAAACTGTTTTCTTGATTGGGTCGTAGGCAGGCGTCCCTTTGAAATAAATTTTCCCATTAATATTACCCTTTAAACCAGATTTAATGACCATTTTTTCATTATCTCCGTAAATATCAATGTCCGTTACTTGCACATTGTATTTCCCATCTTTGAAAGAAAAATTCTGTCCAATTAAAGTATCTCCCGTCAATTTTGCCGCTTCACTCAATGGAATTTCAGCCATAATTCCCACTTGAAAATCATCTGGAATTGAAGAAACCAACTTTAAATCTGGAACATTTATAACAGGCAAAAAAGTAGGTTTTGCTCCCGTAACCGTTTCCGTAATTGCTTTAATGCCAATCGTTGCTTTCACTTTATTATTAACCGAAGTCAGCGGAGTCATTTGCAATTCTGTGGGTGTAATTTTCAACCAAGTACGATATTTTTCCGAAAGCAAATAAGGTTGCATGGCAGTATTCCAAGCCTGAACGATGTATTTTTTAATTTCAACATTCTTACGCACGGCATCATCCAAAGCCTTCAAAATGGCATCTTGCTTTGAATTTAAAGCTCTTTCCACTAATCCAGCCACTGAAATATCAAAGCCCGCCAAGCGAACGGTTGGTTTTTTTATCCAATCATAACCAATCGGGAAACTGTGAACATTGGCTTCCCAATTTGGTGCAATGGAAAATTTTGAACCGAATTTCACGTTAAATTCAAAATTTAATTCCTGCGGAGGAATGCTCATGCCCATCACTTTATAACCCACTTTCGCCCAGACTTTCAAAGGAACATTGAACGTAAAAGCCTCATTCTGAGTCGTCACAACAATATTATCCCGTTTGTAGACCTTACACATGAAGTTGTCATAATTATTATCTTCCATGCTATTATCCTCAAAAACCAAGTCTTTGATGTTGGCATTGATTTGACGTTCAACGTCAGCCATCGAGATTTCAAAAGGAATTCCGATGGTCGAAACATTTTTTTCCACTTGTTTTCCTTTATAAAGATAAGATTCCTTGGGGGCTTCGGGGTTTGATTGGGTTATGGTTGTTGCTACGCCTCCTCCATTTGATGAAGTATTTGAATTGGCACAGCTTTGGATAATTAGGGCTGCTGATAATATTATTAGGGTTTGTTTCATTTAAATCTTTAGGTTATTAAAAATCTATTAACGTAGTTTTAGCAATTATTATAGTAGTCAAAATTGTACAAATTTGCGAACTTAGCCATAAAATCAGTGCTACTTTATTCGAACCTTCGTAGCCCCATACCCAAACTTCTCCTTCTGAGCATCCTCAAAATACTGCACATTTTTATTACCCGATAAACGCCTGTGAATGGCATCTCGCAAAACGCCATTTCCTACGCCATGAATGAAAATAATTTCGTCCATTCCATTGGCAATTGCCGCTTCAAATTGTCTCTCAAAAGTTCCCATTTGTAAGGTCATCATCTCTGAATTGGACATTGCCCAAGCATCTTTCGTTAAGGCTTCAATGTGCAAATCAATTGATAGTGAGGGTTTAGCGGGTAATTGTAAAGGTTCAGGAGCTTGCTTTTCAAACATCTGTTCCACAATTTTTGCGGGGTCAAGTTTCAAGTTTACGGGGGTAATGGAATCCTCCGCATCCATCTGAAACAAATGAGCGTCCACATTTAATTGAGGTGCTTTTGACTGATTTTTAAAGAAGGTATTTACTCTAAATCTTAACCGTTTAATCAAAGGTTCTGGCAATTTCATGAATGCCAATCGGAAGAAAAATGCTTGAAATACAAACGTTCCCCACTCATCAAAATCTTTAATCAAAAGGCTTTGAACTTTGATGGAAGTTTTGGGTTTCAACACGCCCGAAGCCAAGCCTTTGTGATGCGGATCTGAACCCGACGAAAGCATAAACGGTAAATCCCAATCCGTATTGTTGATGAGATGCTGCGATAGTTCACGGTCATTGACAGGCACAAAAGCCATGTAAACACCACGATTTGACAAAATTTCATTCGGGCGACGTTCCGCAACCGCTTGTCGTCTATCAATCGCTTGCGGTTCGATTCTTGAAGCGGGCGTTGGATTAAATATTTTTTGTTCTAATTCATTGATTATCACCACCTCATTGGCCTTCACTGGAATCGTAAAGCCATCCTCAATCTCTATTTCAATGATATTATTGCCTAATAATTTGGTAATGATGCCCTCTTCTTTTCCTCGCATGAGGCGTACTCGGTCTCCTATGTTCATGTTTTTATTTTTTAAAATCAATACCCCCCCAAATACTTCCTAAAAACCCACTCCACCGTCAGTAAAGCCAATATCAAAAAGAAAATCCAACGTAGATTAATCATTTCTTTTAAATCTTCGGTGGCATCAATTTTCTCTGGGACTTTATGATTTAAAATAGTTTGTTTAATAGCTTCAAATTGATTATTTCTAAAAAATTTCCCACCTGTTTTTGCAGAAAGTTGTCGTAAAACATCAAAATCAGCCGTCAGATTTAAGTTTTCTACTTGAATATCTCTAATTACAAACTCACCCGATGATAATTCTAATTTGCCCAAAACAGTTGTGCTTGCACGGTAGCGATACACGCCCGCAGGCAAAGAACTGATTTCAAATTTTGAGTTATCTGGACTCGTCGAATAACTAAAATTACGAGTTACTCCTTTCTCATCTCTTACCGCTAATTTGATGGGCAGATTATACAATTTCTCATAAATGGCATTATAAATCTCGGTTTCAAAAACTACTTTTTCACCCAACAAAAATTCGGAGTTGATTGGATAAACCCTTAATTTTCGTTTATCATCTTTGGCTGAAATAAATTGAAGAACTTTTAATACTAAATTATCCACAACTTCCTGTTTTTCAGTGAGTTGATACTCTTCCAAACGCCAAGACCAAAGTCCTTCACCCGTGAAAATAGCTGATTTTTTTGCTCCTGTATTCACCACAAAAAGTGGTTTTTGCGTTTGTACTGAACCTACTTTTTGATACAATAATACCTCTGAATTCGGCAGTAATTTAAACTCACCAAAAGGCACAGAAATCTGGGGTAATTTATTGATTAACTGCATTTTCTCAGCTTCGAAGTTCAAAGATTTAAAGGCTTGATTGTACGTACCCGTCACCTTATCACTCTGCCCCGCTTGCGAGTTGATTTGCATTACTTGATTAATCTGATTCAAATAAGTCGTCCCCGATTGATTTCCCAAAACAAACATTGTGGGAGTTCCTTTATCAATGATAGGTTTGAAAATATTGGAATACGAATTAAAATAATCGGGTAATTGGTGAAGAATCAGTAAATCATACGGTTTTGACAACACCTCTGGATTTGGATTTTCGGTTAAAATCTTAATGTCCAATTCATAATTCTCATTTTTTTCAATGATACTTTTCAGAGCCTTCACATCAGGATGAGGCGAAAGAGCAAGCAAAAGTATCTTTTCCTTTCCATCAATCACTTCTATATAAACGTCTTGACGATTATTTCTTAAAGAAAATTCTCCCCCCAAAATATCTACTTCAACCACCAAATGTTGAACACCAATTTGAGTGGCAGTTGTGTTAAATGAAACTGTTTTCATTTCATCATTTTGCTTAAAAACTAAATTCTGTTTATCCAATATTTTTCCTCCTTGTTTCAAGTACACATTTGCACTTTTCCCAGAAAAACCGAAAGAAGAAATGTCCGCTTGAACTGGAAATTTATTACCTAAATAGGCAACTTTATTGGCATAAACAGATTTAACGGCAAGGTCTTTTTTAGGAATTGTATCACCTAATCCAACGGTATGAACGGCAAAATTAAAATTCTCAGAAGCGGGTGAAATTCCTTGATTGGCAATACCATCCGAAATCAAAACTACATCCGTTAAATTTTCACCTTCGTACGCATTTTTTACACTCGAAAGTAAACTTGACAGATTGGTCGTTTTCTTGTCAAATTTCAATTTTTCAAGGTTTTGATTGGTTTCATCGTTTAATGATAAGAAGGAAACATTGTATTCTTGTTCGGTTAAATCAGCTTTTAATTTATTGAGGTTTACCAATAAATCTGACAGATTCTTCTGCCCCGAAACCGTCATGGATTGCGAATTATCAATCGCTAAAACAACCGTTTTTTTCTGAACAGTTTGGGTAATTTGCCGTATCAAAAAATTCAAAAGCAAAAGGCACAATAAACTAACCGACAAGAACCGAAAGGCACTCATCAGAAGATTTTGGGTCGCACTCCAATTTGCATTTTTTTGATATAATGCAAAAGCATACAATCCACCAGCCAATAAACAAAGAGGAATGAACCAAGGTGAAGTTTGAAAAAGGAAATCGAATTTCATATTTTAGGTAATTTGGGATTTGGGAATTGGGGGTTAGGAAAACAAAATCAGTGGATTAATTCCTAATCCCTAATTACCTAATCCCCATTAACAAATCCCATTTTAAGTAAGCATTCCACCATCCACTTGAAGCACTTGTCCAGTGATGTATTTTGACATATCTGAGGCTAAAAAAACACAGGCATCTGCCACTTCTTCTGCCTGTCCACCTCTTTTCAAAGGAATAGATTTTGTCCATTCTTCAGTGGCGGCGGCATTCAATTCACCCGTCATTTCCGTGAGGATAAAACCTGGAGCAATGGCATTTGAACGTATATTTCTTGAACCCAATTCTAAGGCAATGGATTTAGTAAAACCGATGATTCCAGCCTTTGAAGCCGCATAATTGGCTTGTCCAGCGTTTCCACGAATACCCACAATTGAGGTTAAATTGATAATTGAGCCTGATTTTGCTTTCATCATTGGCTTGGTTACTGCTTTGGTCAAATTAAAAACAGATTTCAAATTTACTTGAATTACCGAATCCCATTGTTCCTCTGACATCCGCATCAACAAACCATCTTTGGTGATGCCCGCATTGTTTATTAGTACATCTACTGTGCCAAAATCCGCAACTACCGAGTTCATCAATTCCTCCGCTTGTTTATAATCAGAAGCATCCGAACGATAGCCTTTTGATTTTATACCTAATGCAGTTAGTTCAGCTTCAAGAGCCTCTCCCTTTTCTACTGATGAAAGATACGTAAAAGCAACACTCGCTCCTTCCTGTGCCATTTTGAAGGCGATTGCACGACCGATTCCACGAGAAGCACCCGTTACTAAAACGATTTTGTTCTTTAATAATGCCATTGATTAGTTTTTATTTCGTTGGTTGGGAAATATTTTGAAGTCCAAATTTACGGTAACCTTGGAAGAAGACAAAATTAGGGAATAAAGATTGAGGAACAGGGACAATAAGTTAAATCAATAAATCATAATAACTATTTGAAAATTAATTAGTTATAAAAAAAATATGCCATTTTTTTGAATGAAGTTATTTCGAAATGCTTTTTGTCTTATTTCTCTATTCTTCTACTTTTAGGATTTTAATGACAAAATCTGAAAATATCACTTAAAAATGAAGTTTTAAATACAAATAATGATTCTCACATTTTGAATTTGCAAAGCGAATTGAGTGCTAATTACCAAAAATCAGAAGTCATCAGATTAAAAATAAGTAGTAATTAAACAATAATTCTTTTAGTGTTGAATTGACGGAATTATTCAAGACTTTACCTTTCCTCCACCCAAATACGGACTGTTCAATAATTTTTCAACGCCCTCAAATGGTACTTTCGTTTTATTATATCCAAAAGTAGTTGCCAAAGAATGCGTTTTGTTATTATCTCCCATCACCATATCCACGTCCTCCATCGTCATTTGACATGGGTGTTCATAACCACAAGCGTGTGAAATTTCGAGAATTTCTTTGTTGATATTTTTCACGTAATTATAAAAACGCTCACTCTTCAAAGCCGGGTCAATGCCTGATTGAAGCCATTTATCGGAAGTAGCCACGCCCGAAGGACAACGATTTGTATGACAAATTTGTGCTTGAATACACCCAATTGAAAGCATTGCTTCACGACCCACATTCACCAAATCACAACCCATCGCAAAAGCCATCATTGCCTTTTCTGGAAAGCCCAATTTACCCGAACCAATGAAAACAATTTTATTGGTCAAATCATATTTTTGAAAGATTTTATAGATTTTCGTAAATCCGAAATTGAATGGCAATGAAACGTGGTCAGCAAATGCGTGAGGTGCTGCACCCGTTCCGCCTTCTCCTCCGTCAATCGTGATAAAGTCGGGCCCTTTACCCGTTTTTGCCATATATTGAGCCAATTCCTCCCACATCTCCGTTTTTCCAACCGCAGATTTTATTCCGACTGGAATACCAGTCTGCTCTGCCATATCTTCTATGAATTGTACCATTTCTGGAATCGTTGAAAACTTGGAATGAAAGGCTGGTGACATCGCATCTTTTCCCATCGGAATATGACGAATATCGGCAATTTCTTGGGTAATTTTTGCAGCGGGTAACATTCCGCCTTTTCCTGGTTTTGCCCCTTGCGAAAGTTTCAATTCTAAGGCTCTAACAAATGGATTATTGGTGGTCATTTTAATGAGTTTTTCCATAGAAAAATCTCCTTCATCGTCCCGAACTCCAAAGTAAGCCGTTCCAATATTTACAATAACATCTGAGCCATATTTATGGTAAGGCGACAATGATCCTTCGCCCGTATTATGATAACAACCAAATTTCAAAGCACCCTTATTGAGCGATTCAATGGCTTTTGCGGACAATGAGCCAAAACTCATACCCGAAATATTAACGACTGAGTAGGGCTTGAAAGGACGTTTACGGTTGTGATATTCCCCAATCGTTTTGGCACATGGTACTGCACTTGGGTCTTTTTTATTGGGATGATTTGGGGGTAATTGATGCCCCAACATAGCGTGTTTAATGAAGATATATCCTGCAGAATTAAAGTCTTGATCTGACCCAAATCCTTGTAAATTATTTTCCTGTTTCGCAGAAGCATAAATCCATGCTCTTTCTCCCCGATTGAAAGGCAATTCTTCACGATTATTAGCCACGAGATATTGGCGAATTTCGGGACCAATTTTTTCGAGCATATATCGTAAATGTCCAATTACAGGAAAATTGTGTTGGATGGTGTGACGGTTCTGCAAAACGTCACGAATTGCCAAGATAACAAGAGCAATTAGGATTAATAGCCAGTAATTCATGAGGTTATTTGATATTTAATTTTTAGTATCTTGACTCAACGAAACCCCACCTGAAATAATCATTTTCATTACATCTGAAGCGGGAAAATTGAGTAAAGTTATACTTATAAAAGGGACAATAAAAAGTTCCCCCGAAAAGGCGTACGAGTGCGGACAATAGACCATTACTGAATCTTTTATTTCGATAAACTGTAAATCTTCTTGCGTAATAAAACCAATTTTTTGAATGCCATTTTCTTTATTGAGCATAAATCTGACGGGCTGATTAAATTTCTTTTTATCTCCTACAAATGCTCCAACAAGGTCTTTAAGGGATGAATAGATAATTCCTACCAATGGAATCCTGATAATTGCTACCTCAAAAATTTGAACAACTGGAACAGAAATAAAAGTCGAACCTAAGAATCCGACAATCATAATTATACCAATCAAAACTACTAAACCAGTTCCTCTGTATTGCACAAAAAACTGGCTATCTAAGGAATCTAAGAGGTTAAAAATGATATAACCCGTGACGTAAACAGGGGCAAGTAAAAGTAAGCCTTTAACAAAAAAACTAAACAGTTTTGCGGATATTCGCTTGAAGTTGGAGGACATTTTCGATTCCAAGGATGATTCTATTTTTAGGGTACGTTACATTATATTTTACTTCCAAAACCTTCTTTTCCCATGGTTTCAAACGAAAACTCCATGCTAATCTTCCACGAGTGAAATCAATTTCAGCATCTGAACTTTCCAAGATTTCTAACTCAACCAAACCGTCTTTGGAAGTTGGAATTAAATCTTGAACTTTCATTTTTAAAGCCACCTTCTTAGGGTTTCTGAATTCGATTTTATAAGACCTAAATTCCAAAACTTTTTTATCCACTATTTTTTTTGTATTGCCCATGATGGTTCGCTTAATATCTATCTTTTCGTTATTTAAAATTTCGACAAAAAGAGTATCTTTCCCTGCCCCAGACAATTTCTTGAGGGTTTTTGGAGAGATTTGAGCATTAGAAAAGAATCCTAATAGCAGTATTAAACTACCAATAAGAAATGAGCGGCTAATTGAGTTAAAAGAATAATTAAGCATTTACATTAGGGATTGATGTGCAAGATTTAAACGTTTTTTAAACAAATTAATTCTTTTATGGGAATTTTAAGTATTAAAAATTACCAGAAAACGGCATTAGTGATTTTAATGTGGAAGTTCTAATCCGTAAATTTGTTAATAAATTTTCAAAAAAGAAATAATGATTTACGAATATAACTATTTACAGGAATTTATCCGAAAAATTTTTTTAGCCATTGGTTGTCCAGAAGTAGATGCTGACTTAGCTTCCAAGGTTTTAATCGCTGCCGATTTACGTGGTGTGGACTCTCATGGAACAGCTCGTTTAAGTGGTTACGTGAGATTATTTGACAACGGAAGATTAAATCCAAATCCACAAATCAAGGTCATTCACGAATCGCCTTCAACGGGAGTGATTGATGGAGATAAAGGCTTGGGACTCGTGGTTGCCCCTTTTGCCATGAATATGGCTATGCAAAAAGCCAATAATGTTGGCTCAGGGTGGATTTCTGTTCAAAATTCAAATCATTTTGGGATTGCTGGTTTTCATGCCATGATGGCTTTGGAAAATGATATGATTGGTTGGGCAATGACTAATGCTGCACCTTTGGTTACACCCACTTTCTCGAAAGAAAAATTATTAGGGACAAACCCCATTGCCGTTGCCGTTCCTGCCAAAAGAAATCCTCCTTTTGTTGCTGACTTTGCCAGTACCGCAGTGGCTTACGGAAAAATGGAAATCCTCCAAAGAAAAGGCTCTCCTGCCCCTTTGGGATGGGTTCAAGACAAAGAAGGAAACGCTACGGATGATTCAAATGCCGTAAAAAATGGCGGTGCTTTACTTCCATTGGGTGGTGACAGAGAACACGGTTCACATAAAGGATACGGACTTGGGGCGATTGTAGATATATTTTCGGGCGTGCTTTCAGGAGCAAATTTTGGACCTTGGGTTCCTCCTTTTGCCACCGCAGGATTTATGAATGCGGGCGAACAAGTGGGAAAAGGTACAGGACACTTTTTGGGTGCGATGCGAATTGACGGCTTCCGTCCTGCCGAAGATTTTAAGGCGGATATGGATAAATGGATTGACCGTTTTCATGCTGCCCCAGCCATTGACGGACACAAAGTATTAGTCCCTGGCGACCCAGAAAGAGAAATTGAGTCAGAACGTCGAACTAATGGAATTAACCTTTTAGAGCCTGTGGTGAATGATTTGAAGGGGTTGGGGGATAGGTTTGGGGTTGAATTTAGGACTGTATAGAGGTAGGCACGAAGGTTACGCAGATTTTAGATAATTTACAAGTATCTTCTTTAAAAATCCTTTTAAAATCTGCGTTGCGAATCATCAAGACGGACTGCAAGTCTCATCTGCGTTTTATTTACAATTTATACCTTTTTTCACCAGAAAATAAAATATTCTACAGCCCTTCAACAATTTTCAAACAATCCATTAAGTTTACATCAAAAAAAACAAATATTATTTTTTGATGATTATTTTTGATAAAACTGATAAAGTTTATATTTTTACGAATTCATAAACCCTAAATTATCATTACACAGTGGAAGAAAGAGACAGAGAAGAATTGTTTTCGAAACGAATCAGAGCTGGAAAACGAACGTATTTTTTTGATGTAAAATCAACTCGTTCGAGCGATTATTACATCACAATTACCGAGAGTCGCCGTTATCAGAAAGATGATGGATTTGGTTATGAAAAACACAAGATGTTTTTATACAAAGAAGATTTTGGGAAATTCATGGAGGGCTTGCAAGAAGCTGTTGATTACGTGAAAACTGAATTATTACCCGACGTAGATTTCAGCCAATTTGACCGTGAGGACGAAGAAAGAATGGAATACAAACCAGAGTACAAACCTGTCGAAGCCAAAGAAAAAGAGGAAAAAGACGACGACGACAGTGCTTTTGGAAGTGATTTGAAGTGGGAATAATTTGTTAGAACAAAGATTTTGAAAGCCTCTGAAATTTCAGGGGCTTTTTTGCTGTATTTTTAGTAATTTTGCATTCTTTTTAATTCAAGAAATTACAAAAATAAACAATAAATGGGTTTACAAGTAGGCATCGTTGGACTTCCAAACGTTGGAAAATCGACATTATTTAGTGCAATATCTTCAAATAAGGCAGAAATTGCCAATTACCCTTTCTGTACGATTGAGCCAAATGTGGGAATCGTAACAGTTCCAGACAAACGTTTAAATATTTTAGAAGAACTTGTTAATCCCCAGAAGGTTCTACCAACGGTTATTGAACTCGTTGATATTGCTGGTTTGGTAAAAGGGGCATCACAAAATTTAGGATTAGGTAATAAATTCTTAGCAAATATTCGTGAAGTTGATGCAATTCTACACGTAGTTCGTTGTTTCGAGGATGATAATATTGTTCACGTGGAAGGGAGAGTAAATCCAATTTCGGATAAAGAAATCATTGATTTTGAATTGCAATTGAAAGATTTAGAATCAGTAGATAAGAAAATCCAAAAGATTGAACGTGCTGCAAAAAATGGCGATGCCAAATCAAAGGCAACATTGGCGGTTTTACAACTGTATAAATCAACCTTGGAAATGGGAAAATCTGCCCGAACAGTTCAAGGAATAGACCCCGATGCAAAATTTGAAGCAATAGGTGACATTTTGCTATTAACTGATAAACCAGTCATTTATGTGGCTAATGTTGATGAATCTTCCATTGCCTTAGGCACCAATAAATACGTTGAAGAATTGAAAAAAGTCGTTGCCGAAGAAGGTGCTGAGGTGATTGTAATTTGTGCAGCCTTGGAAGCTCAAATTGCCGAAATGGAAGACCCCGAAGACCGAGAAATGTTTTTGGGAGAATATAATTTGACAGAATCAGGTTTGGATAAATTGATTCGCAGTTCTTATACCATCCTAAATTTGATTACATATTTTACGGCGGGCGTTAAAGAAGTCAGAGCTTGGACGATTCAAAGAGGTTGGAAAGCACCTGCGGCTGCGGGCGTGATTCACTCGGATTTTGAACGTGGTTTTATTCGTGCCGAAGTTATCAAATTTGCTGATTATCAACAGTACAAGTCTGAAAATGCTTGTAAAGAAGCGGGTAAATTATCAGTTGAAGGCAAAGAATATACTGTGATTGATGGCGATATTATGCATTTCAGGTTTAATGTTTAATTTTGAGATATAGGGCAAAAAAATGTGAACTTAATAAATTAAGTTCACATTTTTGATTTTATTTTGAGAGATTTTTAGTTTATGTTTGAATCAAAACCTAATACTTAATACCTCATAATTCATACCTACGACCTCATACCTATTTAAAGTTTCAAAATCACAAACTCCACCCTTCTATTCACTTTCCTCTCCTCATCAGTTCCTTTTTTCACGATTGGACGAGTGTCACCATAACCTACGTGTTGGATTCTTCGTGAGGTAATTCCTTGTTTCACTAAATAGACTTGGCAAGCATCTACTCGGTCTTGCGAGAGTTCAAGATTTGCCTCGGGATCACCGACAACATCAGTATGCCCTTCCAAACGAATTTCCATCATTGGGTTGTCTTCCATCATTGTTACTAATTTATTCAATTCTGCAAAAGAAGCATTCAATAAATCAGCCTTTGACACCTCAAAATAGATATTTTTTAGGGTGATTTTATCTCCAACTGCCAGTGGCGTTAAATAAATATCTTTCGTGACTTTTCCTGTGGCTCTACTCAAATCTACAATATCATTCGTTGCTAAATATCCCCTTGCGGATGCTGTATAAGTATAAACTTGACCCTTTTGCAAATTCATTTTATAAATTCCAGTATTTGAAAAACTTTGAACTGAATCAATAATTTGTTTTGAACTTGATAATTTATAATCAATTGTTGCACTAATTGGACGATTGGTTTTAACATCACGAACAATACCCGAAACAAAAATCGTAGTCACAACTGGTGCGGGTGGAGGTTTGTTGTCAACCTCTCCAACTTTACCAGTTTTAGTTCTTGATTTTGTGGGCGTATTTGGTCCAGTTTCAGTGTTGGTTGGTGAAGGAATTGGTGTTGATTGCGGTCGAGGCTGATTATAAACATCAGATGGATTGCTAACATATAAATCATAAGCGTTCCAACAGGTAAAAGCATCTGAATTGCATTCATTCAAATCAAAATTCTCTAATCCCTTATCCAAACGCTCAAAATAAGCAACAAAATTAATTGATTCACCTGGTTTCAAAGTTCTACCATGTTTTGACAAATTTCTTGATTGTGATTCATTCAAAAATGGAATATTGTCCGCTTTAATTGCCCTAAAAGTCCTTGCACCATTAGCTGCAATTAACTGAGCGTTATCATGAAATGCAATATTTTGAGTTCCATCATCTGTTTGAGTATTACCGTTGTTATCTTTAAATCTTCGGGGTTGATGATTATTGGTAAATGTCAAGTAAAGAATAGTATGTTGTTCCGTCAAACGAATATTACCAACGACCAAATCTTTATCTGCCGAACGTCCATTTCTTGATTGTGGATTGGGATTATTAGGATAATTGGTAGGTTCTTGTGGAGTTTGTTGAGGATAAGTTTGTGGGCGGTCGTTACCATTTGGATTTTGATTACCGCCTGTGTTGCCCGAATTTGTGCCGTCATAGCCACCTGAACCTTGTGGATACTTACTTAAACAGCCTTGTAAAAATAATGAGATAGCAAAGAGCCAGAATATTCGTTTCATTTTTCTAAATATTAAGTGAATGGTTTATGAACGAAATTTACAAAAACTTCTTGTTTTATCACTAAGGATTAACGAAACATTAACAAATGGGGTTTCGGGATTATGGGGTTGATGGGGTTAAGGAAATTTCCTTAACCCCAT
>JAYVRF010000172.1:0-17418 GCA_043756925.1 Arcicella sp.
CAAACTGAATGTTTGAATGACTGTCAAGATTATAGGCTAAACCTACAAAAAACCGATTTTGGTCGAAAGGTAAATAAGTAGTGTTCTTTGAATTTGGGAAATTAACGAATATTTCATCGTTTAAAATGGCGGAAAATGTTTTAGGAGCAATTCCTTTTTTTGACAATGGGATATTGAGTAAAAAATTGCTTCTCAATCTTAAATCAAAGCGATAACCGTTCGCCAATTCGTTGTCATTTTTAATATTATGCCTAAATCTTTCCTCCAAGCGAAACCAATTCATGGTTCTGGTTGCTCCGAAGCGACTGTGATACTGTAATTGTTGCCAAAGCCTATGCTCGGGTTGGGAAACATTGGCATGACCTTCTTCGGGAAAATGATTAATGAAAGCATAACCGTTCGTTAACTTCATATCATCATTCAAATAATAAGTTAAACCTACTCTAAAAATTCCTTTAGAAGGTTCTTGAATAAAATGCTCTGTTGCTCGATAGTGAACATCAGTCCAAAATCCCCATTTATCCGTTAACCGTGTTTGATTAAAATAGCCTGTCCAAAGCTGTTCTTCCTCAACAGTTTGCCTTGTTGTTTGTGAAAATATTGACAGCGTGGATAATAAAAAAATTAATAAAAAAAGGGTTATTTTCATAATCTATGTGTTTATAAAATCATTTAATAAATCTTGTCCTTCTTCCCAGTTTCCTAAGTTGGAAGTGGCGTTGATATGCCCTTTTTTACCAATATTTATAAATTCACTTCCCCAAGCATGAGCAAATTCAATGGCTCTTTCAATGGTGGCGTATTGGTCGGTTGTGCTGGCAATTATTAAACTTTTAAAGGGGAGTTTAACCGTAGGAATAGGACTAAAACCTTCAATAAAACTCAATCGTCTCGAATTTTCAACATCGGGTGGTGCTACTAAAAAAGCTCCTTTGACCATCTCAGAGGTATAGTTATTTGCCCAATGAACCACCGTCAAAGAGCCCAAACTGTGAGCAATTAAATAAGTTGGTTTGGTTAATTTCTGTACTTCCTCATCCAATTTTTCAATCCACTGATGGCAAATTGGCAAATCCCAACTGATTTGCTCAACCCGATGAAAATTTTTAGGATTCTGATTTTCCCACAAACTCTGCCAATGGGCTGAACCTGAGCTACCTAAACCTGGAACGGTTAAAAATTTATATTTTTCCATACGTATAGTCAGTTATTTATCATGTGAGGGACTTAAAAAGTATATCTTATTGTGGTTCCATACGTTGCTGGGTCACCCAAAACGGCTGCGTATTGTCCTGCGTTTCCTGCCGCTGGTAATAATTGCTCAAAATAATCCTTATTCAGAAGATTGCGTCCCCACACTAAAATTGAAATACCATTCGAAGCACGAAACCCCACTCTTCCATTTAATAATGCGTAACCATCGATATTTAAAAATTTTGATGGTGAAGCACTCGATGAGAACGAAGAACGGTAGTATCCGTCCATTGCCACAAAGTAATTTCCTCTTAAACTGATGAATTTACCCGTTGTGCTATACTCTCCACCGAGCGATCCCGCCCACTTTGAAATCCCCGGTAAATCGCCTCCCGAAATGTCTTTGAAGGCAGCTTCTCCACCCGTTTCTTCCAAAGGAACGGGAGCATTTACGAATGAAACATATTTTCCATCGGTGTAAGAAACTGCTCCGTTTACGGATAAATGATTGCCTAATTTGATATTTCCATCAATTTCTACTCCTTTCACATTTACTTTTTCAGCATTGGCTAAATACCCTCTATTCACCCCCACTTCTGCCGTTTGCACTTGCGTTTGGTAATCTCTAATGTTGGTGTTGTAAACCACAATGTTTAGGATAGATTGGGGCGTTGGTCTGGTTTTAATGCCCACTTCGAAATGCGTTACATATTCAGGTTTTACTTTAGCTAAATTGATTAAAATTACCCCATTAGCCGTTGGCAAACCACCAAGATTTACCCCAACGGGCTTATAGCTCGTTGAATAAGTAGCAAACGAGTTAATCTGTTTAGTGGGTTTGTAGGAAAGCGTTATTTGTCCTGACAGGTTGTTTTCTTCCACCTTAAACTTAAAAGCCTGACCAGTGTAAACTCCATTTTTTAGAGCTAATAAAGCGGGGTCAGTCGTTTGCAAACCTCCGTAAGTTTCACGTTTGTAGTCCACAACTTTTTTATCGTAATTGAAACGAATGCCTGGTAACAAATGTAATTTATCGGAAATTGTCCAATCAACTTGACCAAATACTGCCGCACCCAACGTTTTTAATCTTGACGTTGTTCGTGTGCCAAATCCATCAAATAAACCTGGAGTTTTCCACAAGGCTGAAGTTGAACTTTGCGAGAATCTCCATTGGGCTGAACCCGATTCTTCTGTTTGAACGGGGTCAGAATTAAGGTCTTGGTCAATTAAAAAGATGCCAAAAACACCGCTTAATTTAGAGGAAAATTGTCCCACATAACGCACTTCTTGTGTCCATTGCTCATGCCTCGAATTCCCCTGCGACTTGGTCAATACGGGTAAGCCAATAAAATCTCTATCATTGGATGGGTCCCATTTCCAATATCGCCAAGCCGTTGTTGAAGTTAGTGTACCCGACCCGATTTTTGCATCAATATTGAGTGACACGCCACCAAAATCATTGTTTACTCGCAACGGCGAATCTGCATCAGTTATTCTATCAAAGGGATTTGTGGTGGGTAATTTATAACCGAGGTCAGCAATAATATTATTAAATTGACGATAAGCTGCCCGTTTGGTCGTTACCACCCCAGCCACCACCGTTGCGTAGCCGTCGGGTCTTTGACGGGCGTTATCTCCTATTAAAGTTATGTTTATTTTTTCATTCGGTGTGTATAGGAATTGAGCTCGATAGCCCACATTATTGAGCGTATTAATAGGTTTAAGCGTTGTTAAATTATAAACTGTGCCGTCTCTTTGCGTACCCGAAAATGAAATACGGGCGGCTAATTTCTTACTCAAAGGGCCCGTTATGGATGCCTTAGCTTGAATGTAATTATAATTTCCATAACTTGTTTCAAAACTTGCTCCTGGCGTGAAACTGGGACTTCTGGTAGTAACATTAAAGGCTCCAGCCGTTGTATTTTTCCCAAAAAGTGTTCCCTGTGGACCCCGAAGCACTTCCACTCTCTCAATATCAACAAAATCTAAGGAAGCAGCAGCGGGTCTGGCATAATAAACGCCATCAACGTAAAAACCTACGCCTGGGTCAATGCCATCGTTTGTAAGCCCAAAAGAAGAACCTAAACCTCTGATGTTGAGCGTTGTGTTGCGAGCATTTGAAGAATAAAATTGCACCGATGGAATCAATTCTTTTAAGCGATTGGTGTTAAACGCTCCTGCATCTTCCGCTGTTACGCCTCTGATTACTGAAATTGGAATGGGAACGTCTTGTACTGATTCTTGTCTGCGGCGGGATGTAACCACCACGTCTGAAAGTTGATTAGTAATCTCTTCCAGTGTAATTTCTATTTTATTAGTACTGATGAGAATCTCTCTTTTTTGATAACCAATGTATGATACAATCAGCGTAAAAGGAAGTTTTTGTCCTGTGATAAGAGAAAACTCTCCATTTGCATCGGTTGATGCTCCGTTAGTGGTTCCCTTAATTGATACCGTTGCTCCAATTAAAAATTCATTACTGCGAGCATCAACGACTTTTCCTGAAACCGTAGCATTAATTATGGGTTTATCTTGTGCCAAACTAAAAAAAGGTAGTGCCGTTGCTAAGAGTAGGAACATTGATGTTAAAGTGCGTTTCATTTTGACTTATTTATGTTTAGAATTTTGAAAGATTAATCCATAAGATTTGTATATCACATGGTTTTATTATTGAGCTAAATTTTTAATTTATCATGCAAAACTATTAAAGACTATTTAATCTACCAAATAAGTAGGATAAATAATTTATTTTAGGAAATTGCTTTATAAATATTTTATCCAGCCCTCCTTGGCTATTAGAACCAATCTGTTTTGTGAAACACAGACTAATATCTTAATGAATGAAATAGCAAAAAAGCCTTAATTAAGATTTTTAAGGTGCTTTATCGCCGCCGGAAATGAACAATTAAATAGGTTTGTAAATCAAAAAACCGATGGTATAGTTTTAGTAAACAATAAATTGAAAGACAAAGCATTTTTTAGATATTGATGGAGCAAATTAAAAAGCATTGACCAATGACAACCACACAGTTGAAGCTCAACAATAATTTTTAATCTACAATTATGGAAATTAGTTATGACTTATTCTAAATTATTGATTAGCTCTCGAAGTTAAACGTTAAAAATAAAATCCTATATTCTTCAATCCTTTCAAATAAATAATGTTTACTATGAACATAAAATTTATACTAACTATCGTTGCCCTAATTTTTTATAGCCAGTTTGCTTCAGCCCAAAATAGACAAATTAGTGGAATAGTTACTTCCTCTAATAGCCTTGAACTCTTACTTGGCACGACGGTAAATGTCAAGGGAACTAACATAAGCACCTCAACCAATAAAACTGGAAAAAACATTTTAAATGTTCCTCAGTCTGCCACAACGCTGATATTTTCTTTTGTTGGGATGAAAACAGTGGAAGAAAAGATTGAAGGAAGATCAACAATTAATGTAACACTTGCAGATGATGTTATCGAATTTTAAACGGTTATTATTACTGCGTTAGGTTTGAAAGGAGAGAGAGATAAAATCGCTTCCTCAATATCCACTATAAAAGGTAATAGTATCGTTCAATCTGGCGAAACGGGTCTGTTGAATGGGTTGAGCGGAAAAGTGGCTGGCGTATTAGTAACCCGAAATGGTGGCGACCCTGGTGCCAGTTCTTACATTCAAATAAGAGGGCAAAACACCATTAGCGGAAATGCACAACCACTTTTTATTGTTGATGGAATGCCCGTGAGCAATTCCAGTGATAATATTGGTGCTGCCCGTAACAACGGTATTATTTAAAAATCTCGTATCAATGACATTAACCCCAGATATTGAACGGATGGAAGTTTTGAAAGGAGCTTCCGCTGCTGCACTTTGGGGTTCAAGGGCTGCCAATGGTGTAATCATTATTACGACAAAAAAAGGTAAAAATACGGAGGGTAAATTAAATGTATCGTTTAGATCCACCGTATCTATTGACCGTGTAAATAAAGTTCATCCCTTACAAACTCAGTATGGGCAAGGGGGTAATGGGCTTTATTTACAAAACAATCGTGCAAGTTTTGGAGACCTTATTTCTGATAGAAAAGGCGGTTTAAACCAATTTATTACCAACCCAACCGCCCCATCATCCAACATTTTGAGGTACTTGTCCGTACCTTGTTTTCGCCACGCAGTAGGGTGAATAGGGAAACGAACAATATTTGCTTCCCATTTTTTATTTCCTGAAAGTAAACTTTATTCTAATGCTCATTTTTCATTAAATTATCAGGATCACTGGTATTTAAACCCCTGAAAATAAATACTTTATCATCGGAGGTGAAAAAATCATTGCCTTTTACTTTAATCTGCTTTAAAGCCCCAGTTTGAGCATCAGATTTGTAAAAAAACAAAAGTGTTAAAAAAAAATAAAAGATAACGGTTTATAATAATAAAGTTTATATTCAAAATTTTATCACCTCAAAAAAAGCTTTTTTAGGTTTATTATTTTGGTCAAAAAGTAGAGGAAAGTCTTTTCTTCCACGGATAGGAAAATTATCTAACCATGAATAATTATCCGATAAATTCCAAAATGTAATACCCGAAATACTATTCTTGAATTTTCTAAAAACTTCAAATAACATCTTGTAATGTTGGGCTTGTTTTTCGTCCATTTCTGGGGTAAATACACTCACGCCTTTGAATGCCTCTTTGGAGGATTCATGCTGCTTAGGATGTACTGAGACGTCTAATTCCGTAATTTGAATTTCCAATCCCAAACTCGCAAATTTAGTAATTGATTCCTCCAGTTCTTGGGAAGTAGGTTCAAATAATGACCAATGGGCTTGCAAACCCACCCCATGAATCGGCACTCCCTTAGCCACTAATCCCTTGATAATCAAGTATATCTTATCACGTTTTACCTTATTTTCTGTGTTATAATCATTGTAAAACAATTTGGCGGTTGGATCGGCTTCGTGGGCATATTCAAAAGCACGTTGAATGTATTCTTCGCCAATTATTTCTAAAAATTTTGATTTCCGATAAATATCAGCACCTCCATCGGGTACAGCCTCATTTACAACATCCCAAGCGTAAATTTTACCTTTATACCGACTCACAACGTCGTTGATATGGCGTTTTAAACGAGCCAAGAGCACTGGTTTACTTACTATTTTCCCCGATGAATCTGTGAAAAACCACGTGGGTGTTTGGTTATGCCAACATAAAGTATGACCCCGTAATTTTAGTCCATTTTTTACCGCAAAACTGGCTATTTTATCGGCAGGCTCCCAATTATACCTATTTTCTTCGGGGTGAATTGGCCCCATTTTCATCACATTCTCGGGAGTCATGCTGTTAAATTGTGCTAAAATAAGACTCGATTCTTTTCCTACCTCCAACATACGAGGATTAACGGCTACGCCAATCGGAAAATAATCCCTATAATAATCTTTCAAACCTAAACTTGTTTGGGAAAAAACGGTGGATAATGAAAATACATTAATGATTAAAAAAAGAGACAACTTTTTCATTTTAAAGGAATTAAGATTATTTTGAAAAATAACGTTTAATTTATAGTTCAATCACAAATTATTTATAGGCTTCAATCGTCTTAATCGTGCCATCTGGATTATACTTCAATTCGGTCACTTTTACATTTCTGAGATGCGTTTTTCCTGACAATTGTACATCGTGATAAAACAAATACCATTTTCCTTTTTGCTCAACGATTGAATGGTGATTTGTCCAACCTTGAACGGGTTTCAACACAATTCCTTTGTAGGTGAATGGACCATACGGATTATCCCCAATTGCGTAACAAATGTTGTGTGTATCGCCAGTAGAATAGGAGAAGTAGTATTTTCCTTTGTATTTGTGCATCCAAGAGGCTTCAAAAAAGCGTTTATCATTATTATCTTCCATGAAAAGAACTCCTTTTTCATCCAAAATTTTAACTTCTTTAACCTCCTCAGCAAAGTTTTTCATATCAGCGGATAACTTTGCTATACGTGGCAAACGAGCGGTTTCTCCTTTTTTAGGATTTTCGGTTTTACCTTGATAAATGTTGTTTTTCCAACGTTGTAATTGTCCGCCCCAAATACCCCCAAAATACATATAATAACTACCGTCAGTATCTTTGAAAACCGCAGGATCAATGCTGTAACTTCCTTTTATTGGTTCAGTTTCGGGCTTGAAAGGTCCGGTTGGTTTTTTGCTCGTTGCCACGCCCATTCTGAATACATCTTGCTTATCTTTTACTGGGAAATATAAATAATAAGTGCCATTTTTATACGCTGCATCAGGAGCCCAAAGTTGCCGACCAGCCCAAGGTATACTCTTAATATCCAATGCAACACCATTATCTGTTACTTTTCTACCAATTTTATCCATTGACAAAACATGAAAATCTTTCATGTCAAAATGCCCGCCTTCATCATCTTCTTTTGTGCCAGATTCAATATCATGTGAAGGATAAACATAGATTTTTCCATTAAATACGTGAGCCGAAGGGTCGGCTGTATAAATATGACTTACTAAAGGTTGAGAAATAGGTTTTTTTTCCTGATTTTGACTATTAGCCGAAATTGAATAGCTTAAAATAGCTATCATCAATAAACATCTTGATTGAAACATGATTATTTTTAGATTAGTAATTGATTATCAAATAAATAGTTATTTCAACTATTCACTTCTGCTACAATGAGATTTCTCATCACTTTGATTGCAGTCAGGTCTTATAAGATTGTTTATTTACCGATTTTTGTATTACTCACAAAGGCAATATATTTGCCATCGGGCGACCATGAAGGCGTGTTGATTGTGCCTTGTCCGCCATATACGTAGGCAATTGTCTGCGGAATCCCACCACCTACAGGCATCATTCTCAAATATACTTTCTTATAAAATGGATGGGAAGTTGGTTCAATTTCTTTTGGAAACGAAATGTAAACAATCAGTTTGCCATCGGGTGAAAAATGTGCAAACCAGTCATTATATTCATCAAAAGTAACTTGCTCTTGATTACTTCCGTCTGGTTTCATACGCCATAATTTCATTGTTCCAGTTCTAACTGAATTGAAATAAATAAATTTACCGTCTGGGCTGTATTCTGGTCCATCATCCAACGTTGGGGTATTTGTCAATTGGGTTTCTTTTTTGGTGGCAATATCAATCGCCCAAATATCCTGTTGTTTGTTTCTTTCACCCATAAAAAGCAACTGCTTTCCATCGGGCGACCAGCAATGTAACCAAGAATGTCCTAATTCAGGATTGGTAATTTGAACAGGATTATCTGAACCACCAATTGGCAATGTATAAATCGTTGAAGTACGTTTATCGCCATCATAATTACTGATTGCCAATTGTTTACCATCAACAGAAATTGTGTGGTCGTTGTTATTTTGCTTTTGTGAACCTGTATTCAACACCTCATTTTTCCCATCGGCAATGGTATATTTATACATCGAACCATCGGCATTATAGATTAGATATTTTCCATCAATTGACCAATTGGGTGCTTGAAGTGAATTAGGGGCGGTATATAATATTTTACGAAGACCTGTTTTTATATCCATTATTTCAATTTGACTTCCGATATAATCATGATATGGACGAAAATCAGAAGCGGCTGGAATTGTTATTCTTACGTTACTAAAGACGGCTTTTTCTGAAATTTTTTCTTCGTGTGAACAAATAAATATTCCCGCAAAAACCTCTTCATTCAACACAATTTCTTTAGAAACTGACTTGTAATTTTCGCCTTGTGTTGCTGCCGAAAAAGTAAAAACATTACCAATTCGTTGCAATTCAATCGCCACAGGATGAAAGGTTGAAAGAACAACTTGCTCAGAAACAGCACCTTCTGTATTTCTGTATTGTAGTGAAGTCAAAACGTCCCCGTGTACGCAAGCGTCTGCATAGGCGGAATTTCCTGATAAAGTATTTCGAGCAATCACGCCAATTTTACGGTGTGGATTTGTTCCTACACCCTCAAATCTTAGCGTAGCACTAATGATAAAATCTCCTTTTATTTTCTTGGATAAAAAGTTAAATTGATCAGTATTTGCCCACATATTCGCTCCTGCACCTTCCATAATATATTCTTGGGTAGTGGGATTGTAAGTTGCTTTTCCTGAGATTGCAGGATTTCCTACGTCTGTTCTTTCGTCAAAAACACCAATTTTACTTTGGGTTTGGCTAAATGCAGTCGAAATTGCAAAAAGTATAATTGCGACTGATAATTGTGTATATTTTTTCATATTTTGATTTAACAGTTTTTGGAAATATAAGTAATATGAATATTTTATAATTTACTGATTTATAGCGAATTACAATACTGCCAACTAAAAACTAATCCCAACTTATGATATGCTATTTTTCATAAATTACGCTTTCATAACACCCACCAACTTCTCTCGTTTATCGGGATTATTTTTTGAATTTTCAGAAACACTATTTAAAAAAGCAACGGCTATTTTATTTTCATCAAAAGTTATCGTTAGTTTATCTCCGTGAACGGTTTCGACAAACTTGAAATTGAGTTGTAACGTATTGTCGTCAATCCAAGTACCCGTTGCGGCAATTTTTGATTGAATATGCGTGCGATTTGCCACTGGGAAGAAGTTTTTTACGCCACTTTTATTTACTTTCCAATTTTCCCATCCGAAAGCAATTTCCTGAAATCCATTTCCTTCTTTTATGCTTAAAACACCTTCATCTTTAGAAAAACTGAAGCCAATTTGTGATACATTGAACACATTATTTTCTACATCAAACCGTTTATAATTCCACTTTGAAGCATTTTTTGAAATTTTATTTGCCTTTGGAACGGGTAAAGCAAGGTTAGCAATTTCTTTTTTTAAAGAAATTAGTTCCGTTGGATTTTCTGGTAAAGGATTATTTGAAAGAGCTGGTAAAATAGTCTGATACGCTATATCCATCGTTTTTCCTAAATTAAAACTCTCACAAGTCATTACCAAAACGGTATCTTGTTCGGGCATTACCATACAAAATTGACCAAAAGCACCATCGCCACGGTAAAATCCTGGTTTGCAACGCCAAAACTGATAACCATATCCCTGCGACCACTCATTATCGCCCGATTGTGATTCTGTTCGTTTATCGGTTGCTTCTTTTATCCAACTTTCAGGCAGTAATTGTTTGCCATTCCATTTGCCTTTTTGGAGATAAAACTGACCAAATTTTGCAATATCTTCGGTACTTAATCTTAATCCAAAACCAGCGGTATTAAGTCCCTGTGGTGATTTTTCCCAATCGTAACCCTTAATATCCAAAGGCTTAAACAAACGAGGTTCTAAATATTCTTCCAACGTTTGCCCCGTCATTTTATGCACAATTGCCCCTAATATATACGTTGCCCCTGTATTATACAAAAAATGGGAACTTGGTTGATGAATTACGGGATGTTCGAGGAAAGATTTTACCCATGATTGATTCTCAAACTGTCTTAAAACGGGCATTGTATCGGTATCATGCCCCGTATTCATGGTTAGTAAATGCTTAATTTTCATCGCTTTAAGATTTTCACTTGGCGATAAAGGCGTTTCATCGGGAAAAAACTTAACTACTTGGTCATTAACTGAAATTTTACCTTCATTCACCAAAAAACCAATGGCTGAACTCGTAAAACTTTTAGAAAGTGAGTAAAGGGTATGTTTATATTCCGCTTCAAAAGGTTTCCACCAACCTTCGGCTACCACATTTCCATGCCTGATTAACATAAAACTGTGCCATTCTAAGCCTGATTCTTGAGTTGCTTTCAAGAAATTTCTAATTCCTTCCGAGGTAACCCCCTGAGATTCTGGACTTTTTCTTGGTAAAGAAAGTACCGTTTTTCCGAAAGAATCGAAAGAAGAAAAAACGCTTAAACCAATGGCACCGAGACCTGTGGTTTTGATGAAATCTCTACGAGTAGTTTGCATTTTTTATTTTGGATGGTTAAATGTAATTCTTATCAAAATTTACTGGGTATTTGCTTTTTGATAGCCTAAAAACTTGGCAGCCCAAGGAATAAAAGATTTAAAATTAGGAGCATCGGTATGTCCGCCTTCGTGTTGTCGCCAAGCCAAATGTCCAGTAAGCATATCAGTAAGCATGGGTGGCATTTTTTCGATCATATAATCATTGGTTACCCCCAAATCTTTGGCTCCTAATAACTTAAAAACTGAACCTGCCGCTATTGTTGCCATAAAACTCCCCTGTTGATCGAGCCATTTTGAATCACCTTTTTCTGGAATACCATAACTGATAAAAGTTAATCGTGGTGCGCACAGAGCAATTAATTCGTGAGAATCAACGACCATATCGCAACTCGTTTTTTTGCCAAAAGAAGATTCTTCTGTACCATATTTCAGGTAATTTCCTGCCATCCAATGGTATTCACCGCTACCCGTTAAACTCTCGACGGCCTCACCAAACGTGCGACGATGAAGTGCGGCACCACCTTTTCCAGACGAGCCAATTAAACCCAGTGAGAAACGTGGCTCAAAAGCCAACGTTACCAAGGCGGCTTTTCCGTAGCGTGAAACGCCTTCAATTCCCACCTTTTTGGCATCTACCAGTGGATCGGTTTCTAAATAATCTAAACCACGAGCCGCTCCCCAAGCCCAAGCCCGTAACGAACCCCAATCTTCGGGTTTTCGAGGTTGCCCTTTGTTTACTAAACCAATAATTCCACGAGTCAATCCTGCTCCATTATCCGCTTGAATACTGGCTGGGTCGATGGTTACGTAACCCCAACCTGCGGCAAGTAAGCGTTCTTGTGGCGTGAGTTCCTCGTCTGGTTTTTGGGGAGCAAAAAAGTTGAGAGTTGGCAATTTTGTAATGGGCTGATAGGCAGGATATTTGTCAAAAATAACCTTCATTTCAGGATTAGATTTTATCATCATTTCTTTGAAAGTCGTATTTAAACTTTCCAAATCTTCCAATGATGGCTGTGCAGGTGCGGGTAAAACAGGACGACCAAGCATCATCAGCACTGGAACTGATCCTTTTACGTTGGTCGGCACAACCAACACCATTTTTATGTCTACATTTATCAATGGATAATCGGAATTATCAACGTGACCGACTAATTCTTTGGCAATAACTGGCGTGCGGTTTACAAATTCTCTATCAATAATTTTTACCGTCCAAATTACTTTTGGAACATTCTTTGGAATACGCCCGTAGACGTTTTTCTCAAATTCTTCCATCAATTCTGGTTTACGTTGGCTGTTCCATATTTCAGGGTTTGTTACTTTTTTACCATTATTCAAGGTAAGAATATCGGGTAATTGAGGGCATGGATTGGCTAAATTTTCATCGTAATTGGCATGATTGGGTGCAGATTCATTACCACTTGGACCAACACGTAAGGTTTTAATACCTAACTGATTCATCATATTCTGATGATCTTGTTGGGTAGTAAATACTGAAATTTTTGGATATTTGCTACTATCAATTTTTGCCATTTGGGCGAATGAAGACTGAGCGAAGGCTAAGACAAATAAAATCAGGATGCGGTTTTTCATTGGTTAAATACTATAAGGATGATTTTTTTTATTTTCTTACCGCTTTAATATGCTCCGCTACTTCTATCATTGGAGCTATCCAAATATCGTTTTCGTTTTGCTTTAAGTACTGTAAAAGTTGGCGATGGGCAGGTAATGAAATATTTAAGGAATGTTCGCCCCCAACACCATGAAATAAAAATACCAGCAACTTTCCAGATACTTGTGCTTGTTTGACCAGTTCAATCAACTTTTCGCCCGTTTCGCCATTGATTCCGTAGCAATCAATATCCATTAATTTTACGTCATCAATGGTGCGCATTTCGTGTCTGACGGCTCTTGCTGCTACAAAATCATTAGAAAGTGTTTGAATAAATTCACCTTCGGCTACTTTTTTATGACCACAAGTGAAGGCAAAAGTGCGTTTATTTTTTCCGTCAATGGCTTTCAAATAAGCATTACACATTTTAATTTCATCTTGAATTTTTCTCAAACTGTATTTGCTTAAATCATACTCTGGCTTTACCCAACCCATGCCAGGAAGAGAAGCATCGCAGGGATGGTAAAGTGTGTGATTGCCCAACTCATGCCCATTTACGGCTGCTTTTTTCCAACCATTTACTCTATTCATACCCGCATCAGATGAAGCAGTTAAATAAAATGTGCCTTTCAAATTCAAGGAATCC
Organism: Arcicella sp.; assembly: GCA_043756925.1. Lineage (GTDB taxonomy): Bacteria > Bacteroidota > Bacteroidia > Cytophagales > Spirosomataceae > Arcicella. The sequence continues at coordinate 13,363 of JAYVRF010000172.1, forward strand.
AACGCTGGAATTGCATTATCAAGGTGGACATTAAGCGCATCATCGTAAGTCAAAACGACAGCACATTTTTTACCTTTCCACGGCTTATTTTCATCTAAATTTTCGCCATCCGTTCGGAAAGGTGAAGCTGGTAAATCTGCCGAATTATAAAAATTTACACCTTCTGGATTATCTTGCCAAGCATATCGAATATACTTGGGATTTTTAACAGATTCACTGGACAGTTCAATCTTATCTTTGCCAACAATTTGAGCTTTCGCCCAAACGAATTTTTTATCATAATCAGCCATCGAAAACCAGCGTAACTCTTCCCCATCTTTGGTAGTAATTCCTTCCGCTACATTGGTGAATGTCAAGACAATCTTTCCATTTTCAATATTTTGTGATAGTAAAGTAGGTCCAGAATAAACTATTTTTTTTTCATTATATACAAGATTTAGTGCCGCAAGTGCCACTCGTTTACCAATATCTTTTTTGTTCAACGGGTGAATGTCATTCCATTCTCCCAAATCAATGGTCGTTATCACGGCCGTATTGGATGAGGTTAGTGCTTTATTTTGAGCTTCTCTCAATCTTGCCAGATTACTCTCGTTTGGCGTATAATTAACCTCTTGAAAATTGGGTAATTGCACTACAAAAAAAGGCAGATTATTGTCATTCCAAAGTCTTCGCCAATCATTTATTAAGGCAGTTATAAAACCATCATATTTCTCGGGATTACCTATATTTGTTTCTCCTTGATACCATAAAAAACCTTTTACTTTCATTGGTAAAATCGGGGCAATCATGGCATTGTATAAAGCGGTAGGCTGATTTTGTTGAACGAGTCCACCGCCAGAACCAGTTACGTTTTGAGGTTGAAATACTTCGCCTACTTTACATTGCCACGTGCCTTTGAGGTCAATTTCTTCGCCATTGGCGGTCATAAAATAAGGTTTATCAGGAACGAAACCGCCTTTTCCCAAAGAATTCGTTACCCTAATCACAAAGGTATTTTTGCCTTCTTTAAGTAAATCGGCAGGTATTTCATAACGGCGAGGAGGATATTGATATGTAGTATTGCCAATTTTTTTACCATTTACATACATTTCATCGGCATCAATGATTCGACCCATGTATAATTTCACAGACTTTCCGAGCCAGTTTTTAGGTACTTTAAATTCTTTTCTAAACCATACCACCCCATTCAAATCTTTTAGTCCTTGGTCTTCCCAGTATCCTGGAATATTAAAATTCCTCCAACCTTTTATTTGATAAGTAGGATTTTCCCAATGTTCCTGTAATCCCAAATCTTTTACATTTTTCTGATTTGAAACAGCAAATACAGGACGATGGTTAAAAGAATTTACATAATTGGTATCCTTATTACGAACAATGGTTTTCTGAATATCATCAAAATTTTTGTAGCCACCTTCACTTATCCAAGCCTCAATTGGCGTACCTCCAACTGAACTATTAATAATTCCAATTGGAACTTTGTATTTTTCGTAAATATCTCGGGCAAAAAAGTAAGTTGTTGCCCCGAAAGAAAGTACATCCTTAGCATTAGCAACCTTCCATTCACCTTGCGAAAAATCTTCTTTGGGAACATTTAGATTAGTAAGCGTTGGTACAAAAAAATTACGAATATTAGGGTAATTAGCCGTGGAAATGTCTTCAGGAAAACGTTCTTTTACTCGCTCCATATTCAGGACCATATTGCTTTGTCCGCTGCATAACCATACATCACCAAAAGCAATATTTTGGATGGTGATTGCATTTTTTCCTCTAAAAACCATCTCAAAGCCAATTCCTGCTGACTGAGATGGGAGCATTATTTCCCATTTCCCACTTTCAACTGTGGTGGTTTTAAAGCTTTTTCTGTTAAAAATGAGCGTGATTTTTTCCTTCGGAGAAGCCCAACCCCAGATTTTAATGGGTTGGTCACGTTGTAAGACCATGTTGTTCGAAATCAGTTTTGGCAAACGAATTTGACTACTGCTAAGATTATGGAAAAAAAATATGGAGAATAGCGAAATAAATAGTTGTTTTTTCATAGTTTAAAATTCGATTCAGTTTCCACCATCCATGGGTTTCAGCAACATTGCCGACATATTCAAGATAACTTTTTGATGGAAATCACTCTATCGTCTCTCATATCCAACGGGCTGACTTGAAGAACTTATCATAGACTCTTACGATAAGTGCCTTATTTTATCTTGTTTTTTTACCCATGGGATAAGGAATAATTTTCTAAAATTACTAAAAAAAACCTTTAATAAACAATGGTAAATTTTCACAGGATAGCACAGTTCATTTGTTGTTATCGTAAAGTCATCGTAAAAATTCTTCTTTTGTTTTGTAACCAAATTTCCCTTCAATGCATAACAAAAAATGTATCCCTTTTTTCCTAATCCCTAATCCACGTTACTAAAATACACCGACCGCCTTTATAAATGTTACCAACGGGGCAATGCACCGAACATGGGGGCTTCACTTAAATTTGAGGAAAACTTTCCACGAAAACAGCTTAAAATATTTAAAATCAGATAATTACAAGCAAATAAATTATAATTCGAGATTCATTACTTTTCTCATATCCACTTCAAGAATACCATTGAGGGCTTCATCCGAAAAGTCATACTCCCCTTGAAAATTAACATGACCATAAGCGAATGCCGCTGAGTTTGATAACGCTTTTTGAATTTCTTTTCTTTCTTCTGGACTTGCTTCAATAATTCTCTGAGTTTGGTACAAATAATTTTAGCAAACGATTGAGTTGATTATTAACTGTTTACTTCGTGCCATCACCAATAATTCTTCCTTGTTAGCAAATCGAATGAGTCCATCGTGTCCTAAATTGAGTTCATCCGATAATCGGTGCATACTCTCAATTTGGGTGAGTTGATGGTTAATAATACGTCTGAGGTCCTCCAAGTGCATATATTTAAGTACAAAAATGGTTTGTACGAGTTTCTCCAACTCTTGTAATGCAATGTTTAATGGGTGTTTGTTGGAATAAGAAGTCAATCTTTTCAACAAAACAGAAGGTGTAATATGCTTCAATTTGAGCGTTGTAACCGGTCTCAAAATGGGCGTCCCCATTGCTCCTCAATAATCTTGATATCGACATTATTTCCCGCATTGATTTGATAATCAAGTTATTGAGTAATGGGCATTCCAGCCATTCCGTAAAGTTTTACCTTATGAATCTGTTTAAATCTTGACGGTCGGTCGCTACTGCTGAAACTCAATTTTCATTAAGTAGCACAAGACAGAATTGATGAAACTAATCCCGTGCTGATCGGTGGAGTGCAAGCGGTTTGTTTCCATGTCATCCTCTTCATTTTCTTGATTTTTACCCTCTTTCATGTCTTAATCCTTATTCTACTGGAAGTTGGTTTGCTGGCTTATCGTTTGTCTCTCAAAATGAATAGCAAACTTGGTCTTAATCCTTATTCTACTGGAAGTTGGTTTGCTGGTTCTCACTATTTATTGCTGACTGTGGAATGAACACAGTTGGGTCTTAATCCTTATTCTACTGGAAGTTGGTTTGCTGGAATTATATTTTAGGACACTTTTCTAATCTTTCAAAAAGTCTTAATCCTTATTCTACTGGAAGTTGGTTTGCTGGAGTCAATCGTCTCAATAGTAAAAGATTTATTTTTGTCTTAATCCTTATTCTACTGGAAGTTGGTTTGCTGGAATTTGAAGAACACAATAGAGAAATACTAAAAAAAAAGTCTTAATCCTTATTCTACTGGAAGTTGGTTTGCTGGAAGATAGATTGTACTATGAGGCACGCAAAAAAATGTGTCTTAATCCTTATTCTACTGGAAGTTGGTTTGCTGGTTGGCAAAAACCAGACGGGAGTTACCCCCGCAGAAAAAGTCTTAATCCTTATTCTACTGGAAGTTGGTTTGCTGGAATTTTTTGTTCAAGATATTAAATTTACACGTTCAGTGTCTTAATCCTTATTCTACTGGAAGTTGGTTTGCTGGCTTACAGTTTCGGAAAATGTAGAAACTATTTCTCAAAAGTCTTAATCCTTATTCTACTGGAAGTTGGTTTGCTGGG
>JAYVRF010000173.1:0-17288 GCA_043756925.1 Arcicella sp.
CCTTGCAATTGCACCTGATTTCCTCTGTAAAAAGCAAAAGTCTGCAAACCCCAGCCTTTGGCAATGTTATAACTACCGAACACTCTCGCACTCATTACCCAACCTTCGTTTGAGGCATTGAATAGTGGATTTGGGTTGTTGTTTTTCAAAACTGTGTAATATAAATCCGTACCTCCACCAATTTGCAATTTTCCAGAAGTTATATTCAAAAATATGTTTGTTCCGTAGGCATCTTGATTACCAATGTTTAGATAATTTGTTAAAATAATGGGTCTGTTCTGTGCATCAACGGTGCTGGTTCTCACGCTTTCGATTCCGCCCGTGGTGTTGCGCATAAAAAAGGCGGTTGTCAAGAAGACATTTTTGAAGAAAGTATTTACCGTAAATTCATAATTGTTTGTAAACTCAGGCGACAACGCTGGATTTCCTTCCGTTACGTTCGATGGATTTGAAGCGTTTCTGTTCGGATTCAAAAACTGCAAAGATGGTCTTTGAATTCGGCGATTGTAGCCTAATTTTAAAGTTGTACCGCCTTTCAAACTTTTCGAAAGATTAATACTTGGAACAAAAGTTCCGTAATCGACAATGTCAATATTTTGAGTGCCTTTCCCTTCCGAAACCTGAGTCGCATCAATATTAGTAAATTCATAGCGTCCTCCCACTTTCAAACTGTATTTCTTCTTGGTCGTGAGCGTATATGAAAAATAGGAAGCCGCAATATTTTGGTCGTAATCCAATGAACCGCTATTGCCTAATTGTCTAAAAACGGAATTAACCTTTCTAAAAATTCCTTTTCCACCAAACTCAATCATTTGCGTAGTGCCGACAGGTGTCTGATAATCAACTTGTAAGGTAGTTTCTTGATTAGAACTTGGGTTAGTGTTTGTAATAATATTCGCCCCTTCTGGAAGTCCTAAAATTCTATTGGTAAAATCATTTATCCGATTATTTCTACTAAATTGCCCTGAAATCGAAAATTCTTGTTGGGGCTTTTTGAACGTATGCGTATAGTCAATATTTGCATCAACGTTATTTGAATTGTCAATTGATTCAACATCACGAGTTGAGGTACTAATTGGCGGAGTATTTGATAATGAACCTCTATAAATCTGTGTCAGTAAATCATCTTGATAATTGTACTGATTCCTTGCTCCCAATTTAACCGAGGCAGTAATTGAATTAGATTTATCAATATCCCAATCCCACCCAAATTGATAATTTCCGAACAATCCGCTGTTGCGAGTTTCCGCCCCTTGAACATTGGTATTTCTTGTTCCATCTGATAAAGTAGTAATTTGGATATTATCAAAACGACCATTCACATTATAATTAGCTCGACCAAAACCGCCCAATGAGAAACCCATTGTACCTTTTCGATAGTTTCCGTTCAGCGATAGATTACCTCCCCTTATACCCACACTGGTATCCATGTTGAGCGTAAGCCCTTGAAGTGTATTCTTTTTGGTAATAATATTAATAATTCCCGAAGAACCTTCTGCATCGTATTTAGCTGAGGGTGAAGTGATTACCTCAACTGATTTAATCATATCGGCAGGAATTTGTTTCAAAGCATCTGCAACATTACTGGCAATGATGGTCGAGGGTTTGTTATTAATCAAAACTCTCACGTTCGAACTACCTCTTAATGATACATTACCATCTAAATCAACCGATAATGAAGGTACTTTTCTTAAAACATCAGCACCATCTCCACCTTTGTTAGTAATATCTTTTTCGGCATTATAAACCATTCTATCCACTTTGTCTTCAATCAATGAACGTTGTCCATCAACCGTTACTTCTGCTAAAGTTTGAGTGCTTTGATTCATTTTAATAACGCCTAAATCAATCTCATCATTTTTATTGACAACATTAACATCCATTTTCTTGGTCTGATAACCCATAAACGAAACGGATAATATATATTCCCCCGTTGCCACCTTAGTAAGCGAGAACTTTCCTTTATCATCACAAATTGCTCCGTCAATGATTTTATTATCTTTCTTAGTTGATAAGGCAATGCTGGCGTATTCAACGGCTTTTGAAATTGATGAATCAACCACATAACCTGTGATTTTGGCTGAACCTTTCGGTGCTGCCTGAGCCGTTCCAGGAATATTTGTTTGTTCACTCCTGCGAGAGCCACCGCCCCCAAAACCACCGCCACCCATTGGAAATTGAGCTGAAACAGAAGTAGCAAAAAGACAGAATACTGCTAAAAAAAGTAATATATTTTTCATATAAGTATGATATTTACAGATGAAATATTAAAAACAACAACCAAAACTAAGCCGAATTATTTTTCAGTAAAATTGAAATAGTACAAATGGGGACATTTTTAGATAAGCGGAAAAATGCTTAGATCTGAATCAATGACAACTATATAACACAAATGTTGCACCTGCGAGTCTTAGATTTTGACAATTTTCGACCAACAGCATAATTGTGCCGATGAGCGGAGGGAATTTGGGGATTGAATAGCTGAAGAAGTTGGAAAGTTAAATATTTAAAAAGTCAAAGCATTCGTCTGGGAAGAACTATTTAACTGTTTAACTATTTTAACCTCTCTAACTTTTCAGTCAATAAACCGTTTCGTAATTGGCTGATAACTGTCAGTTCGTCTATCACGTAGATAAGGCCAAGTTGAACGGTAATATTCTGTTTTATCTAAATCAATTTCTTGAACATGAACTTCCTCTTGGTCATGTGAAGCCAAATATAACAGACTTCCAAAAGGATTTGCTACAAAACTTCCACCCCAAAATTGCTGGTCAATTTCACGCCCAACACGATTTACGGAAACCACATGAACGCCATTCGCCACCGCATGAGAACGTTGAATGGTTTGCCAAGCTGAATATTGCTCTCGGTTAATATTTGGGTCGATTTCGTTGGTGTCCCAACCAATGGCAGTTGGATAAAAAAGCACCTCAGCACCCATCAAAGCCGTAATTCTGGCAGCTTCTGGATACCATTGGTCCCAACAAATCAATACGCCGATTTTGGCAAATTTGGTTTGAAAAACTTTATAACCCGAGTCTTCTGGCGAAGCATCTCCTGGGGTAAAATAGAATTTCTCGTAATAACCAGGGTCGTCGGGAATGTGCATTTTTCGGTATTTACCTAAATAAGTTCCATCAGCATCCAAAACTGCCGTTGTATTATGATATAATCCTGCGGCACGTTTTTCAAATAAGGACGCAATAATAACTACGCCTAATTCTTTGGCAACCACAGAAAGTATATCCGTAGAAGGTCCAGGGATAGCTTCTGCCAATTTAAAATTCTCATGGTCTTCCACATCGCAGAAGTAAAGTGAAGTAAATAATTCTTGTAGACAGACAATATTTGCTCCTTTCTGGGCTGCCTCACGAATGCCTGCAATTGCCTTTTGTATATTTGTCTGAACATCAGCCGAACACGACATTTGGACTAAGCCTATGTTTATTTTTTTATTCATTATTTTTTTACTAAAACTTCAATTCATTCATACACTTAAAATGCCCCAACGGACATTTATTATACCCAATCTTTGAACACGGTCGGCAATTCAAATCTTTATTCTCAATCACCTCAAAATCAGTCTGATATGGGTACATTCCGAACTCAGGAACGGTATTTCCCCAAATAGAGATGACCTTTTTCTTCAAGGCAGAAGCCACGTGCATCATGCCTGTATCGTGGGTGTAAACAACCTCTGAATTTTGAATAATTGAAGCTGATTGATTAAAATTACATTTCCCACAAGTATCAAAAATTGGAATGTTTTTACTGTTAGTTGTTAATTGTTCACTGATAATTGTGTCTTCTTTCCCCCCAATTAACACCAAAGGCAGTTTAATCGTTTGGCAAAGTTCAATCATTTTACGAAAAGGCAATTTCTTAGTTTCATGTTGCCCTCCAATGGCATAAACGGCATAGCCATTTCTGAAATTTTCGGGAAGCCAATCCAAAGATATTTCGTCTTTTTCTGAGATAAAATAATTTAAGCCTTTATTGTCATTTTTTACGCCCAAACTTTCTACCGTTTTCATGTATCTATCCACAATATGAACGTTAGGCATAAGGGTTTTTTTAAATTTTACTAATATCCATTTTTGTAGATTAAGTTTGTCAAAACTGAAAGATTTTACACCCAAGCGTATTTTGATTATCGTTGTTCTGAGGTTATTATGCAAATCAATCACATAATCGTAACGCTCTGATTGTAAGAATTTTATTAATTCACTTAAGCCATTTTCTAACACAAAAATTTTGTCAATATAAGGGTTATTTTCGAGTAGCGTTTCGTAGGATTTTTTGGTTACATAATGAACCTCAGCGTCAGGATATTGCTGTTTCAGACAACGAATTACGGGCGTAGTCAAAACAATATCACCAATGGATGAAAAACGGATAATTAAGAATTTTGTCATTAAAAGGTGGTAATTTTTAGAGAAGAGTTTTGGCAAATAAGGTCGAAGTCAGAATCATTATGACAAATTTCTATTTCAAAATGAAGTGCGTAAATAGCAATCAAACAATCATTTGGTTTACGAATAGATACGCCTTTTTGACGAAGAGAACTGTATAATTGAGCTGCTTCGATAGCTGCTTCTATTGGGTTCATCATCAAACAATTAAACCCTGACAATAAACTCTTAAATTTTACAAACTGTTGAGCATTTTTTGTGCCTTGCAAAACTTCTTGTAAAATAGTCGGTGTAAGCCAAATAGGTTTATTATCTTCAATATAATCTCGAAGTAATTGTGCTCGGGGTGTTTTCTGTTTTTGAATTAGTTCAATCCAAACGGAAGTGTCAAAAATAATGTCTTTTCTCATTTACTTCTCCATTGTTCCAAATCACCATCCCAATCAATTCCTTTATCAATAAAGTTAAGTAACTCCTTGCGCTTTATGTGCATCAAATATTCTTGAAGTGCAATATTTACAATTTCCTTTTTCGATACAGATGGTTTTAAAACAATGATTTCGTTTAAAACTTCATCATTTATTTCAATGTTTGTTCTCATATTTTTAGAATTTATACACAAAAATATGGATTTTTATACACAAAAAATAGAATAATCATGCCATTTTAATCTGACATGATTATTCTGAATCTGAAAACAGGCAATTCAAGTCAAAAAAGCTAACTTTGCAAGAAATTGTATCATAATAAAATTGTTAAATGTTAACTGAATAAAAATGGCAGAACCAAAACAGCAAGATACCGCTTCAACGTTAAAAGATATTATTTCGCACGCCAAAGAATATGGCTTTGTGTTTCCTTCTTCCGAGATTTATGACGGTCTGCAAGCCGTTTATGATTACGGACAAAACGGCGTGGAACTCAAAAATAATCTTAAAGCACTTTGGTGGAAAGCCATGACGATGCTTAACGATAACGTTGTAGGAATTGATGCGTCCATTTTCATGCACCCAAATACGTGGAAGGCTTCGGGTCACGTGGATTCGTTCAACGACCCAATGATTGACAACAAGGATTCTAAAAAACGCTATCGGGCTGACCAATTGTTAGAGGCGAAAGCCGAACAATACGAAGCTGAGGGTTCACCCGAAAAAGGTAAAGTATTATTAGAAGCAATGGCGAAAGCGATGATAGCAGATGATATGTCAGGTTTACGTCAAATTATTTTAGACGAAAACATAAAATGTCCAGTTTCAAATACGGCAAATTGGACGGAAGTTCGTCAGTTTAACTTAATGTTCTCTACGCAAGTTGGGGCAGTTTCGGAAGATGCTTCGTTGATTTATCTTCGTCCAGAAACGGCACAGGGTATTTTTGTAAACTTTCTGAACGTTCAAAAATCTGGCCGGATGAAAGTGCCTTTCGGGATTGCTCAGATTGGTAAAGCATTTAGAAATGAGATAGTTGCCAGAAATTTCATTTTCCGTATGCGTGAATTTGAACAAATGGAAATGCAGTTTTTTGTTCGCCCTGGCACTGAAATGGAATGGTATAACAAATGGAAAGAAACTCGTTTGAAATTCCATCAAGCCATTGGTTTACCTGCTGAAAATTTAAAATTCCACGACCATGAGAAATTAGCTCATTATGCCAATGCTGCGGTGGATATTGAGTATAAATTTCCTTTTGGATTTAAAGAAATGGAAGGAATTCACTCACGAACAGACTTTGATTTAACCGCTCATCAAACTTTATCAAAAAAGAAGCAGCAATATTTTGATGCGGATTTGGACGAAAATGGCAAACCTTTCGGAAATTATATTCCTTACGTAGTAGAAACTTCCGTGGGTGCAGACCGTCTTTTCTTAGCGATTTTATGTAATGCCTATACCGAAGAAATAACGGGCGAGGGCGAAACTGAAAAGAAAAGAACGTATTTGAAATTCCATCCAGCCGTTGCACCCGTTAAAGTGGCAATATTGCCTTTGGTTAAAAAAGATGGCTTAGCAGAAAAAGCACAACACATTTATCACGCCTTAAAACATTCTTTTAACGCTACTTACGATGATGGTGGAGCAATTGGAAAGCGTTATACTCGCCAAGATTTGATTGGAACACCTTTCTGTATTGCGGTAGATTATCAAACCATGGAAGATGAAACCGTAACCATCCGCCACCGTGATTCGATGGAACAAGAACGTGTACCTATTTCAGAACTCCGTGAGAAAATTGGGTTTTCGGTGAGTATGGAACGGGTTTTTGAGGTTTTGTAGAAGCATTTATTTCAATGAAAAGCCCACAATAATCCGTGGGCTTTTGTATTTTTGTGGTATAATGGCAATCATCGGGAGAGACATACATCAAGCAAAAGCATTTTTAGAACAAGGAAACGTTATTGGGATTCCTACTGAGACCGTCTATGGATTGGCGGGGAATGCTTTTGATATTGAGGCAGTTACAAAGATTTTTGAAGTAAAAAATCGCCCCACTTTTGACCCGCTGATTGTGCATACCAACAGTATCGAAAGACTTTCTGAGTTTGTGCAATTTATTCCAGAAAAGGCATTATTATTGGCTCAAAAGTTTATGCCTGGTCCTTTGACGATGCTTTTGCCTAAACATTCATCCATTCCAGATTTGGTAACTTCGGGGCTTGATACCGTTGCCGTTAGAATTCCGAATCATCCGCTTACACTTGAATTATTGCGTAGTTTAACCTTTCCGTTGGCGGCTCCAAGTGCGAATCCTTTTGGGTATATTTCGCCAACGTCTGCCCAACACGTGGCAAAACAATTAGGCGAAAAAATTCCTTATATCTTAGACGGTGGTGAATGCCAAATCGGACTTGAATCAACGATTGTAGGTTTTGAAAATGAAAAGGTCATCGTTTACAGAAAAGGCGGTTTAGCAATTGAAGTTATTGAGAAAATTGTGGGAAAAGTTCGAGTAAATTCTCACTCATCATCCAACCCGAAAGCCCCAGGAATGTTGAAAAGTCATTATTCTCCAAGAAGAGATTTATTGATTTATCGGGGTGAAAATATGGGAAATAATTTAGATAAAATTGGTTATTTAGCTTTTCAACAATACAATTCAGAAATACCCAAAGAAAATCAATTGATTCTCTCTGAATCAGGGGATTATAAAGAAGCTGCCAAACATTTATTTGCATACATGAGGAAATTGGATAACATGAATATTGATAGAATTTACGTAGAATTATTACCCGAAAAAGATTTAGGAAGAGCCATCAATGACCGTCTGAAAAGAGCGGCTGTGAAAGTTTAAAATATGGAAATCAAAAACGAATCAGACTACGAAAAAGCATCAGACAGAGCTGATGAAATTTTCAACGCCAGAAAAAGTACGCCCGAATTCGATGAGCTTCAAGAATTATTGAAGGCTTTGAAAAAATATGATGATGATTTTGTGAGAATGTTGAAGGATTTTAATTAGGTATGAGGTCGTGGGCATGAAGTATTAAATTCAATCTTCAAAATTTACGAACAAGTTATTCACTTTGAGACCTTAATTAAACTGGTCTTAATCAACGTATGCTTTATAAATTTCAAAATTACTATTTTGAGTTATCTTTTCCTTTATTCCTTTTCTCCTTTCTTACTTTCTTCCTTTTCAGTTTTTTCGCTTTCAAACCTTTTCCCTATCTTTGCCCTCGCAAAAAACCCACATCATGGACAAACCCAAGTACAAACGTATTCTTCTTAAATTATCGGGCGAAGCCCTCAGCTCGGGTGGCGAAGTTATTGACCCCACCATCTTAGAGCAATACGCTCAGGAAATTAGAAAAGTAAGAGATTTAGGCGTTGAAATCGCTATTGTAGTGGGTGGAGGCAATATTTTCAGAGGTGCTGCCGCTGTTAAAGTAGGTATTGACCGTGTGCAAGGCGACTATATGGGAATGTTGGCAACCGTCATTAACGGCATGGCAGTACAGGCTTCTTTGGAAAAACACGGAATGTACACTCGCTTGCTCACCGCTATTAAAATGGACACCATCTGTGAGCCTTTTATTCGCAGAAGAGCCATGAGACATTTAGAAAAAGGACGTATCGTTATCTTCGGTGCGGGTACTGGAAATCCCTATTTCACCACTGATTCAACCGCTGCACTAAGGGCAGTTGAGATTGAAGCCGAAGTGGTTTTGAAAGGTACAAGAGTGGATGGCGTTTATACTGCCGACCCTGAAAAAGACCCCTTAGCAACGAAATACGACAATCTTTCGTTTGCAGAGGCGATTGCCAAAGGCTTAAAAATTATGGATACTACGGCATTTACTTTATGCCAAGAAAATAAAGTTCCCATCATTGTTTTCGATATGAATAAACCAGATAATTTGCTGAATTTAGCTCTGGGCAAAACGGTAGGAACGCTTATAAGTTAATGATAGAGTGATAGAATGAGTGAAGGATAGAATAAAATGTCCGCTCTTTTTGTCACTCTATCATTATATCATTCACTCATTCTATCATTATATTTAAAAATGGAGGAAATAGAATTTTATATTGACGCTGCCAAAGAAACTATGGATGGAGCGTTAAAACATTTAGCCATTGAATTATCAAAAATTCGTGCCGGAAGAGCCACTCCTGCCATGTTAGACGGCATTCAAGTTGATTATTATGGCATGAATACGCCTCTCTCGGGGGCGGCATCCATCAGTACACCCGATGCTCGAACCATTTTGGTGAAGCCTTTTGAAAAGAAGATGATTCAGGAATGTGAAAAGGCAATCAGGAATTCAAATATTGGCTTAAATCCAATGAATGATGGGGAAAATATCCGTTTAAATATTCCTCCGCTTACCGAAGAACGTCGTCGTGAATTGGTGAAACGAGTGAAAAACGAAATAGAAACAGCGAAAATTAATGTCCGTAATGTGCGTCAAGATGCCAATAATAGTATCAAAAAGTTGAAAACGGATGGTGCTTCGGAAGATGCTATTAAAGAAGGCGAAGATAGAATTCAGACTTTAACGAATAATTATATTACAAAAGTTGAATCTACTTTTGCGGACAAAGAGAAAGATATTATGTCTGTTTAATTCAATTAATAAGGAATAGTTATCAATTAACAGTTTAAAAAAATCATAGACTGATATTATTTTACAGCCCTATTGTTTACTGTTAATTGATAATTTTTAATTGTACAATGCCATTTCATCTCTCCCATGTTGATAGCCCAATAAAATCATGCGTTCAATGTCTTCTTGGTCGAAGCCTTGAATGTCAATATTTAAAGGTCTTTCGGGGCGAATTATTTTTAGTTTAATTCTACTTTGTCCTTCCAAAATACCGAATTCGCCTGGCGAACCATCCCTTGGCAAACATTCATTTCTGAATTCTGCCCAATCCAAATCTGCATTGAGGCATTCATTTACGGCAATATCCATTACTCTGTCCACCAAAGCCAATAGATTTCCGTAAGGAAAATAACCACCGTCAATATTTCGGGTATGACAGGCAACGCAGATTATTTCGGTTGCTCCGTCGTTAATTGCTTTTTTCACGGGGGCAACGTCTCGCAATCCTCCATCTAAATATGCCATCTTTTTTAGTCCACCAATATTGACAACAGGCATTAAAATTGGAATTGCCGAAGATGCCATTACATAATCCAAAAAATGTTCATACGTTGGGTCGGCATAGACGATACTGCCGTTAATAATATCAACCGCACCCACTTTCAAACCAATCGGGCTGGCGTTCAAGTTTCTGATTTGAATGTTGTTATGAAGGATTTCTCGCAAGGGAGTTGTATCTAATAAACCTTCAAAATTTCTTCGGATAGCACTCATCCCCAAATCATAAGTACCCCGCCTAAATGCCAGACTGTCAGGCGTTTGAATATTATTCATCCAAAAATCACAGAGGTCATAGGCGGTTTGGTTATGGTTCAAATTACCATCATTTTCAAGAAAAGACCTACCAAAATCATTCACTAAAAAAGAGGCATTCATACTCCCCGCTGATATTCCATAAATGGCATCTGGACGAAATCCCGCTTCAAAAACGGCTCTGATAACGCCCGCTTGATAAGCTCCTTTGACAGACCCACCTGCTAATACTAAAATTTTACTCATTTGCTTTTGGTTAAAAAAGTTAAAGCAGTTAAAAGTTAAAGAGTTATAAAAGTGGCTTACAATTACAAGAAGCATTAACTTTCTAACGCTTTAACTTTAAAACTTTAAAACTCCTCCAAATATCAAACTAAAAAAATAAAAACCAGTTAATAAATATAGAGAATATACAAGTTTTTATAGAATGATGTAATTTGCAAGTCGATTTAACGGACACTGCTAAAAAGAATGAATTTATCAATTAAAGAAATACAAGCCCCGATTGCCGAAGAGATGAAAGCCTTTGAAGGAAAGTTTAGGCAATCAATGAAGACCAAAGTGATATTATTAGACACGATTATGAACTACATCGTCCAACGAAAAGGAAAGCAAATCAGACCAATGTTTGTGTTTTTAACGGCAGGACTTTGTGGTGAAATTACGGAGAAAACTTATCGTGGAGCGGCTTTAATTGAACTTCTGCACACTGCCACGCTTGTTCACGACGACGTGGTGGATGATTCAAATTATCGTCGTGGATTCTTTTCTATTAATGCCCTCTGGAAAAATAAAATTGCCGTTTTAGTCGGTGATTATTTATTATCAAAAGCCCTTTTACTTTCCATTAATAACGATGATTTTGAGTTATTGAAAATCGGTTCTAATGCCATTCAAGAAATGGCAGAAGGTGAATTGATGCAGATGGAGAAAGCTCGTAAATTGGACATTACGGAGGAGATTTATTTTGAAATTATCCGAAGAAAAACCGCCACTTTAATTGCTGCTTGTTGTGCAATGGGTGTCAGTTCGGTGGGTGAAAATGCTGAAACTGTTGAAAAAGCAAGGCTTTTTGGTGAAAAAGTGGGCGTTGCTTTTCAGATAAAAGATGATTTATTTGATTATGGTGATGCTGAAATCGGGAAACCACTTGGAATTGATATTAAAGAGAAAAAAATGACGCTTCCACTCATATTTGCCTTGAATCAAGCAGATTGGAGTACGAAGCGTCGTATCATCAATATCATCAAAAACGAATCTGAAAACTCTCAGAAAGTTGCCGAGGTCATTGCTTTTGTGAAGCAATCAGGAGGTCTTGAGTATGCCACAAAAGCCATGAAAAACTTGGTTGAGGAGGCACAGAATATTTTAAACTCTTTTCCAGAAACAAAATTTAGAAGGTCATTAGCTGGACTGGTTCAGTTTACGATTGAGCGGAGTAAATAGTAAAAATACCTCAAATCATAGACAAGCTTGTTCTTACGGAACTATATGTTTATTTACTAAGGAGTTGTTCTTTTTCTTTTGCCTCCGCCAAAGCCCACCACGGCAAATAGGGATAAGCGTGGTGTTCGTGGTGATATCCAAAGAAATAACAAGTAATGAACGCAACTGTATGATTTAGACTTTGGCTTTTGGCTTTGAATTTATCAGCAACATCATGTTCACCTCGATGGGGAAGATAAGTGCCGAAATAAAATAATTGGAGGGTACTTAAGATGGCTGGAATTTCCCAAAAAACGATAAGATTTTCCATTTGGAAAACCAATTTCAAGAGATTATAAGTAATTGCCATCAAAAGAATTTGCCAAATCGTTATGTATTCCAAAGCAAATTTGAGATACCAACGAAAGAAGTTTCCATCGTGATAATCGGGGTCTTCGGCTGATACCACATGGCTATGATGAAGATGATGCTTCCGAGAGAGTTTTTCATAATTATTGTAAGCAAAAATGGTTGCACACAAAAAGCCTATTGAGTAATTCAAACGCTTATGATTGGGAGCAACTACTCCATGAATGGCATCGTGGGCAGTAATAAAAATCCCAGTGTAAAGATGCGTTTGGAGCAACATAAAGACATACACAAATGGGTCTTTGAAATCTATTTTGTAATGCAATAAGTATGTCAATGATAATGCCCAAAGCAAGATAATGGTGATAGCGTAAAAAATTCCTTTATTTTTCATTTTTTGAAAATGTAGCATGTAATTGGATTGCACAACGTTTGTTCCGTGTATGAGACGACGTTCACGAAACAAACGTTGTGCGATTCAGTTCCGTGATACATTATTAACCCCTAATTCCTTAACTTTGTTGCAAAATCACTCGTTATCGTTAGAACAATAATTCATGGCAAAATTAGAGAAAGACTTGCAACAGGCAATTTTGTCGATGCCTCAAAAGGAAAAAGATAAGCTACTATTAAAACTGATTACGAAGGACGACGTTTTGACGCAACAATTGCAATTTATGTTAGTTGAGGGCAATTCAACCATTGATTATCGTCGTGATGAAGTGAAAGCTGCCATTGATAAATTATACCGCACCGATGCCTATTCGTCGGGATATTTAATGATGGATATGCGTTATATTAATGCTGAAATTACTCGTCACGTGAAAGTTACAAAAGACAAATACGGGGAAATTGAACTGACCATAAAACTGTTAAAAGACTGTTTTGAGAAGCAATTAAAGTGGATTCAAAAGTATTCTGCCAAGTCAGATACCCTTTCAAATTACGTAGCAAAACGAACAGACTTTGTCTTGAAAAAATTAGTGAAAATGCACCCCGATATTCAATTTGATTTCCATGCCGACGCAAATACACTTCTGGAATATGTATACAGCTACGCTCCGTCCTATTATGCGAAATTAATGGCGTTGCCAAGAACATTTGAAATCTCTGAATAATACTGTAACTCGAAGTGGCACTTCGAGAAGCTAAGTAAAATTTATCCGATGCTCGAAGTGCCACTTCGAGCTACAGTATCATGACTTCAATAAATTCATTTATATTATCATTTTCTGAAAGCATTTTAGATAATACTTTCATCAAAATTTCTTTGGGGAATTATAAAGGTTCAGAAGCAGAACTGAGGAGTATTTATGTCAAAAAAATTCTGATAAAACGGATTGAAAATCTGAGTTTTACGTATCGTTATAAAACTCGTGATATTGTTAAAAATTATCCGATTGATGAAGGATTGAACCTCATTCAAGAAGGAATTGAAAATGGTTTCAAAATAGCCACACTTTTTACAAATGAGTTTGATTTAATCTTTGAAATACTTAATAATCAA
Source organism: Arcicella sp. (assembly GCA_043756925.1). GTDB lineage: Bacteria > Bacteroidota > Bacteroidia > Cytophagales > Spirosomataceae > Arcicella. The sequence continues at coordinate 13,568 of JAYVRF010000173.1, forward strand.
AAAGTTACAGTGAGAAAAATAAATCCGACTAAGGAAAATATTGACATTTCCTTAAACCATGACCATACGAAAAAACGTTTAATTGAGAGTCATGGAAAAGGATATTTGCATGAATTAAAAATCACGGATGCGGAGGGAAATGTTTATAAAAATGCTCAGGATAAATACAAGCAAATCAATCATTACGTTGAGATTTTGAGTTCATTAATTAAAGAAATTCCGAAAGAGAAACTCAAAAAAGTAGTTGATATGGGTTCAGGGAAAGGATATTTGACCTTTGCTCTGTATGATTATTTAACCAATGTTTTGCAATTAGAAACGACAGTAACGGGCGTAGAATTTCGCCCCGACATGGTGGAATTGTGTAATAATATCGCTCAAAAAACAAGCTTCAAAAACCTAAATTTCACCGAAGGAACGATTGAAAATTTTGACAGCACCGACACCGATATCCTCATTGCCCTTCACGCTTGTGACACTGCTACAGATGATGCCATTTACAAAGGAATCACCGCCCATGCCGATTTAATCGTGGTTGCACCTTGTTGTCATAAACAAATTAGAAGGGAAATGGAGAAAAATAAAGCCTCCAACGAATTAGATTTTTTGATGAAATACGGAATCTTTTTGGAACGTCAAGCCGAAATGGTAACGGACGGAATCAGAGCCATGATTTTGGAATATTTTGGTTATAAAACCAAAGTCTTTCAATTCATTTCAGACGCACATACGCCCAAAAATGTGCTTGTAGTTGGCACAAAAGGCAAAATTAATCCTAAAAAGCAAGCGGAGATTTTGGACAAATTAAAGGTTACGAAGGCGTATTTTGGGATTGGATTTCATCATTTGGAACGGTTAGTTAATATTCTACCCCCCGTTTCTTTAAATAATTAGCCACATTAAAACTGTGTCCATCCATAATTTCAACGTCTTTGTTCCAGTCCATGGTTTCCCAATTTTTTTCTTGGGTTGAAACAGTTACCTTTCCAGCACTTGTGATAATCCAAATTACTTTTTCAACGCCAAAATTGAGAAGTTTTTGGGTCTTTTTGTAGATATATCCTAACTCGGTCAAATCTTCATATTCTGCCTTCACGTCAATTTCAATGGCAATTTTAGGAGGAACATCCGTATATTTCGTCGAAATCATGGATGGTTTCAAAACCGATTGATCATAAATAGCAAGGTCGTTAGCAAGGTTATTTTTATGGTCGAGATTGATGCCTGCTTCGTTGATTAGAACGAAATAAAGATCTTCGTTAATGAATTTTGCAATAATACTTGAAATGTGGAATGCCACGATTGATTGTAGAGAACTTGCTCCCAAAATTTCTTCTAATGTTTTTTTACCTGCCAATACCTGCTTATACCCTTTGCGATAAACGGTTTTACCATCAATCATTTCATAAATGAGAGAATCAGGAATATTTTTAGGAGAAATTATTGCGGGAAGCCTTCTTCCTCTTTTGGGACGTTCTAAGGTAATCACCATTTGTTCTGTGCTAAAATTCAGTCACAATTTAATCAAAATACCCGAAAAAACACGCTATCTTTTTAAAATCTCCACCCCAACCCCGCAACTCAAACATTTTTTCGCCAAGCAAAAATTGTTAAACCACTCAATACTTGCCTGAGAATCAAAGGCTGACTTTATGGGTAAACCCATTGATTGCCAGTGTTTTGTGATATTATTTTGCTCGGCGGGGAGTTCTTCCAATAAACGAATGGCTTTTTCTAAATACTCCCGATTATCCTTTTGATTAGCGTAGGAAACTAATAACGGAGCAACGGTATTTATCACCACATTTTCTACTGATGAATCTCCCAACGTTGGCACTTTGCCTTCTGATTTTTTACCAAAAACATAGTGCTCCATCCAGTAATCCGACTGTTTTATTTTCAAGATTTTGGCAAAACTTTTTACGTTTTCGAGATGAATCAATACCGAAAAAAGATTGGCATTTTCATGAATAAAACGAGCAAATTGAGCCAAACGAACCGTTGGAAAATTGGCAGGACGAAGCCGTAAATATTTCCACTCATGTTGTCCCAAAATTTTGTCTTGGAGTTGATATTTTATTGCTAAAAACTGAAATTCTTTTCGCAGGTTTAAGCGGTATTCATCCCACGTTTCGAGGTCGTTTTTCTCGTTATTCAAAAATCCAGCAACACCAAAAATTAAGGCTTCGATTTGGGGTAAATTATCACGATGTTTTTGAAGAATTTTTAACGGAAGATTCTTGGCTAAACTCAGAAAAGGCTCTGCATTGAGTTTAAAGCCAAAGTTTTTCGCTAAAACTTGATACGCCGTTTCTTCCCAATCTTGATTGTTTTCATGAAGAAACTGATTAATAATTACTGATTTATCTTCCAAACGCTTCATCAAAACCTTATCTAACATTGCCAGTTTTTTGATGTCGTCCACCTCCCTAAATTGATTCTGACAAGGCATTTCAGCCTGTGTTTGCATCATAGATTGGTACTTTTGGAGAAGGGTTTTATCAGCCCTTTCATTCAAGGTTATCGTTGGAATTTTTGTACCGTCTTTTCTGAGAATGGGTTTATCATCCTCCCAAACCAAATGCAGAATTACGTTTTGATAAGAGGCATCATTTTGATGTTTGTGAATATCCCAATCGGATGATTTTAGATGAACTTCCACACTCCCCGCCCATTCTACATCACCAATAATCAGGCGAGCATCTTGAAAATCTGCCCCTGAATCAAAGTTTAATCTTCCAACTTTGATGATACTAACTAATTCATTATCAGTAGTTTGTAGATTTGATTTATCGAAATATTGGAATTGATAAAGGAAGTGTAGGTAAGATTCGGACATTGCTAATAGTGGTTAAAATAAAACATCCCGAAAGATAAAAAACTTTCGGGATGTTTTAAAATGAATCTCTATTTTGCAACCACCTTCTTCTCCTCAACCTTCTTTGTAGTATCCGTAAAAGGTAATTTATCTTGCCAACCCATATCAACTTCAACGCTCGGAAGGGCTTTTTTTAGGGCATTTACACCCGCAAGCGTAACTTTGGTTTGCCAACAGTAAACCTTTTTCAAACCCTTCAATTTTGCTAATTCCTTAATCCCTGCATCCGTAACTTTCGTGTCGAAGAGGTTAATGTATTCCAAATATTTTAAATCTTTTAGCTGAGAAATTCCTGCATCCGTCACAGCGGTATGTTCAAGATTCAATCGGGTTAAATTCTTCAATTTTGAAACATCTAAAAGTGATTTATCGGTTACTTTCGTACTTCCTAATTTCAACCAAACAATTTGGTCTGAAAGGTTTGTAATCAACCCAATTTTAGCATCATCCAATGTTCGGGCGTTAATAAAATTGACATCTAAATAATTTTGGTCTTTGGAAACAGGCATAACAATTACGTTCAAATCAGTCAGTTTTTTAATGTCATTTTCCGATGCTACTGAGACTTTTTCGTTAAAAATGGGTGAGATAGTTTCACCTCCGCTTGCCACTGTTCCAACAACTGCACCGCCCGCAAAAGCTGCTAAAATAGGCTTAATTTTATCGTCTGGCTTTAATTGAGCCACTTTTACATCAAATTTTGCTCCATTTTTTATCCACCAAGTTACTAACGAAATCTCTTGGTCGGTCAATGGCGTTTTTCCTTTTGGAGGCATATGATGCTCGTCGTTCATGTCCAACAAAAGTCGCTTGACCATCTCCGAATTTTCGGGGTCGTTCGCC
>JAYVRF010000174.1:0-17252 GCA_043756925.1 Arcicella sp.
GCAAAATTTTCAAAATTTTCCAGATATTTATGCTTCTGATATGACTTTTCAGAACGTTACCAGAATATCAGAAGCAAATCCCCAACAAAAAAATTATACTTGGGGAACGGTGGAACTCGTTGATTATAAGGCATTTGACGGAACTCCTCTGCAAGGACTTTTATACAAACCAGAAAATTTTGATGCAACAAAAAAATATCCGATGATGGTATATTTTTACGAAAAGAATACGGATAACTTGCATACGCATTATACGCCTTCGCCAATCCGTTCATACATAAATTATCCATATTTTACCTCAAATGGTTACGTTGTTTTCGTTCCAGATATCGTTTACAAAGCAGGCGAACCTGGCAAAAGTGCTTATAATTGCATAATTGCAGGAACAAAGGAAATGATTGCCAAAGGTTTTGTGAATCCAGAACGGGTGGGTATTTCTGGACACAGTTGGGGAGGTTACCAAACTGCCTATTTAGTTACACAAACCAATATGTTCAGAGCCGCCGAAGCTGGGGCTCCCGTATCAAATATGACCTCGGCTTATGGTGGAATCCGTTGGGAATCAGGACTGTCACGTCAAGCACAGTATGAAAAAAATCAGACCAGAATAGGAGGAACGCTTTGGGAAAAGTATGATAAGTACATTGATAATTCACCACTTTTCCAAGTGCCTAAAATTCAAACACCTGTGTTGATGATGCACAATGATGATGATGGAGCTGTGCCGTGGCAACAAGGAATTGAATTTTACATGGCTTTGAAAAGATTGAATAAACCCGTTTGGTTATTGAATTATAATGGAGAAAAACACGGATTAACCCAACGCAAAAATAGAAAAGATTTTGCCAAACGACTTTATCAATATTTTGACCATTATTTGAAAGATGAACCCGCACCCGCTTGGATGACCGACGGTTTGCCGATGATGGAGAAGGGGATTAATCAGAAATTAGAGATTGGAAAGTAACTTTATGGCACATAAATTATTCACGGATTGATTGGATTCGTGATTAAAATTTTAGAAAAGCGGTTTGACGAAAGTTGAACCGCTTTTCTATTGTATTGGGGAATTAAAAGACTGCAATATTGTAAATGGTTTTCTGAAAACAGATTTTAATATTATATTACGGACACCTTATCAAAATATTACCCAAGAATTTACTGTTATCATTCATCCCGACACTAAGTTAGATTTAGAGCCTGAAGATATCAAAGATACTGATGGCAGCGTCACCTCGGCGATTACTAATTTAAAAATTTAATTAATCAGCAATTTTTAAAACTGTACTCACAGATTTTACATCTGAATAATAGCTAAGTCCCTCATTATCAGTTATCTTGATTCGATAATTTACAATTTCATTACCTTCCAGAATATTGTCAAGGTAACGATAGTAGAGTACCTTTTCTGAAATTTGTTCATTTGCTTTTGAGTTAAGTTTTACTACGGTTTTGAATTCTCCTCCTTGTCGTTGTCGTTCAATTTCAAAATTAACGATTCCTTTTTCTCGAACCGTTAGCCAATCTACTGCCATTCCACTTCTTGTGGCTGTCAAATTAAAATCTTTTAGGGAATAAGCGGAGCTAACCTTAACAGTAAACTCATCCTGCAAACATTTTTGGTCGTCTTGAACAATATATTTAGTTGTTACAACGGGAGAAACTTGTATGGATTTACTTTTTGAATTATCATGTCGCCAATTAAAACTACCCATCCACGAAGCCTGTAATGGAATTATATTCTGATTAGCTTCTAATTTCAAAACTTGTTTTTGATTCACATCTTTCAAAATTGTGAATTGGTCTTTCACACTTCCATCTTCCGTAATAAACTTGGCATCTAAACGATTTCCTTCAATTTCAATGGACATTGATCCAGCATTGGTTTTGTCAGAATACACCATCGCATTGTGGGTAAGAGTATTTACTGAACCGCTGTTACTGGCACCGCAACCATTTACTACGTAGATAATCCCCTCATTATCAGCTACTTTGCTATCTTTTATATATGGACAAGAATTTTTTGAATTATCATAAAGTCCCGTGGACGTGCTGGCACTATTCAATTTCTGATTAAAAGTTGCTGCCAATCCATAATGTCCTTTCATCATTTGTGAACGTTCATAAACATGACTGTGTCCGTTCAAAACCATATCTACTTTATATTTATCTAAGATTGGCACAACGCCTTCTCGAATAGTTTTAAGGTCAATTTCTTTATCTGAATTACGGGAAGCCATTGTGTAAGGCGGGTGATGCCAGTAAACAATGGTCCATTTTTGCTTGTTGGCTTTTAAGTCTTTTTCCAACCAAATCATCTGTTGGCTATCTTTCGAGAACATACTTCTATCCGCCCCTTCACGTCCATAAGAATCCAAACTTATGAAATGAATGTTGGCGTAATCGTAAGAATAAAAGGCTTTTGAACCAGAAGGTACACCACCAGCTTCACCTTTTGTTGGGAAAGAGAAGATGTTAAAATAAGCGACAAGTGGGTCTTCAATTTTATAATTATTAGGGGTTGGCGAGTAATCATGATTTCCAGGCGTAGGCATCAAGACCGTTTGTTTCATCAATATATCAGTTTGATAATATTCAAAAAAACGTTGCTGAAATTCCCAATCTATTCCTTGTGCATAAGCATTATCGCCCATAAGTAACCACAGATTTGTGTGCTTCTTTTCAGTATATTTTAAATATTGTTGATAAACTTTTTTCTGACTTTCTGTTCCCATTCCCATATCTCCCAAAGCCCAAATTCTTACTTTTTGCTCTGTTCCAACGAGTGGATTTGTCACGAAAAAGTTATCAGTACTCGCCTGTAATGTGGTATTTCCAGAAGCTACTCCATAGAAATATTTTGTATTTGGTTTCAAATTGTCAATCGTGACGATGTGTTCAGTTTTGGGAGAATCATCTGACTTTGAAGCGTTTAGGACGTCTTGAATTAAACCGTAATTGATTTTTGAAGTAACCGCAATGTCAGTTCGCCACCGTATCATCATACTCGTGGGCGTGGACATTTGGAGGTATGGACCTCTGGTTATTTTTTGGGAAAAGCAGGGAAACGTTACAATGAATATCAGGAAAATAAGCTGATAAAAAATATTTTTTAGGCAATTCTTTTTCACGACGATATGTTTTATTTTAGTAATAATTTCTTCCATTGATAACTTTACCAACTTTATTTTTGAAGAAAAATTGTTTGATTCACTAAAAGTTATTATTGCTGATTCAATATTTATTTGTGCATCCATATTACTCACTTTTATACTCAATCCCCAAAGTCTCCAAATCATCCTCCCCTAATTCCGAAGGTTCAATCAGCATTTTTAATGATTTCGCTTTGCCGTCCATGCGTTTCCATTCAGAGGAGGCATCATCTAAAATTGTCAATAGAATTTCACGGGCTTCGTCATTTTCTTCTACTAAAAAAATATCATAACTCTTGAAAATTAGATAGATACGGTCTTCTTCTAACCAATCCAAATCATTCATCATTTCATCAAAAGCATCAAAATTACTTCCAAAATTATCAGGAAATTTTAATTGAGACGCAATTGACGCATAAAATTTCTCTAAGGTATCAGAATGTTCTCCATCAATGATTGCTACCAATGTTTTTTCGGTAGAGTGTTCATCTGAGATGGTGTTTAGGATTGTGTAATTTGCCATTATTCTTTTAAATAATTTTATAATTTACTTATAATACTTGTTCGGATAATTTTAACAACAAAATACCTTCCATTTCATGAAATTTTGGCGAGTATTTATAGTCTTATTTGAATGCACTTTAATTCAAAATCTTCTCCTTCACTCCACCAACAAAAAACTCTCATAATGGTCACCCGTGTAATACTCCTTCCCATCAGATCCTGTAATCAACCTTTCCGCCCCACGATTTTTGCCTTGTATTTTTGGATTAACGTCCCATTCTTGGTAGTCAATTCGTTTGCCCGAAGCCTCTTTTTTTGGTAATAATCCCTCGAAGTTCCCGAATCTTCGTCCACCCACGTATCCACTCATTGCTACTCCATTCTCACGGATATATTTCAAAACACGTAAAGCCTTTTTAGGAGCATTTCCAGTACGAATACCTGATTTATTTACGTCTGTACGATTTTTAGAAACATACTTCGGATTCTCATTGTAGTTCCTATCGTTTTTATGTCTTTTTCGCTGCCTTTTGTTCCGTTTCTCCGAAGAACTTCCTTCACTTTGTTCCTTAAATGACTTATCTTCCTGATTTTGATCTGATTTTTCAGAAGGCTGACAACTTGAAAATGTGCCTGTGAAAAGGAAAAAGAGAAGGAAAAAGTTTTTTAGGAATTGCATATTTTTTAATTGTGTAAACAAATTTACCGAAAACTCATTCACCAACGCATCTATTAGGCTCAATATTTGCAAAACCCCTCAAATTTCACGAAATTTGTATAATAAGCATAATAATAAGTATTGTTTTGTTATTAAAATCCTTACTTGAGTTCAAAGGGCAAAAAAGAGAAAAAAATCTAATAATTTCTCCAAGTAGATTTAAGTTTTGATTTATTAAATTTTTAGTTTAATTCATTAATTATCAATGTTCAACTATTAATTTTTAATTATTAACTTTTAATTACTCTACCACTCATATTTCAAAAAAACTATGTCAGAACAAACCAGTAACATTATCCCCATTAATATTGAAGACGAAATGCGGGGAGCGTACATTGATTATTCAATGTCCGTTATTGTTTCCCGTGCCTTGCCAGATGTCCGTGATGGGCTCAAACCCGTTCACCGCCGAGTGCTTTTTGGCATGGATGAGTTGGGCGTTAATTACAATAAATCCCATAAAAAATCTGCCCGTATTGTTGGGGAGGTTTTGGGTAAATTCCACCCACACGGTGATACCTCCGTGTATGATGCGATGGTACGGATGGCTCAACCCTGGTCTTTGCGTTATCCCTTAGTGGACGGTCAAGGAAACTTCGGTTCGGTTGATGGTGACTCACCCGCCGCCATGCGTTATACAGAGGCACGTTTGAAAAGAATTGCCGAAGAATTATTGGGAGATTTAGGAAAAGAAACCGTTGATTTCAGACCAAATTTTGATGATTCCCTTCAAGAGCCAACCGTTCTTCCTGCAAAAATCCCGAACCTTCTTTTGAATGGAACATCGGGTATTGCCGTGGGTATGGCAACCAATATGGCTCCTCATAATTTGACGGAAGTTATTACAGGAATTATTGCGTACATCGAAGACCGTGATATTACGATTGAGGGTTTGATGCAATATATTAAAGCCCCAGATTTTCCAACGGGCGGAACGATTTACGGTGTTTCAGGCGTGAAAAATGCCTTTGAAACGGGTCGTGGACGTATTGTGGTTCGTGGAAACGCTACTTTTGAGGTTTCTAAAACGGGAAAAGATCAAATTATTATTTCTGAAATTCCTTACATGGTCAATAAAGCAACGTTGATAAAACAATGTGCTGATTTGGTAAATGATAAAAAAATTGAAGGTATTTCAGAAATTCGTGACGAGTCAGACCGTCAAGGAATGCGGATTGTTTTTGACTTAAAACGTGATGCCGTTCCGAACGTAATTCTGAATAATCTTTATAAGCAATCGGCTCTTCAATCTTCATTTTCGGTCAATAATGTTGCCCTTGTGAAAGGTCGTCCTTATACCTTGAACTTGAAAGATTTGATTCATCATTTTGTTGAGCATCGTAATGAGGTCGTAATCAGACGTACACAATACGATTTGCGTGAAGCCCAAAAAAGAATTCACATTTTAGAAGGTTTCATTATTGCTCTGGATAATTTGGATGCTGTTATCAAGCTCATCCGTGAATCTCGTGACCCAAATACGGCTCAGGCTGGTTTAATTGCCAATTTCGGACTTTCTGAAATTCAAGCAAAAGCCATCCTCGAAATGCGTTTACAGCGTTTAACGGGTATGGAGCGTGATAAAATCGTGGCAGAATATGAAGAAATTAAGCGTGTAATTGAAGATTTAGAAGATATCTTGGCAAAACCAGACCGTCAACTACAAATCATTAAAGATGAATGTGTTGATATCAGAGAACGTTACGGAGATGCTCGTCGCACGCAAATCAACATGACTGATGATGAATTTTCGGTCGAAGATATGATTGCTGATGATGAAATGTTGATTACCGTTTCAAATCAAGGATACATCAAACGTACACCAATCGGTGAATACAAATCCCAAAATAGAGGAGGAGTTGGTTCTCGGGCAGTCGCAACCAAAGATAACGATTATACCGAACATCTTTTCACCGCAACAATGCACAACTGGTTATTATTTTTTACCGAAAAAGGAAAATGCTTTTGGTTAAGAGTATATGCCGTTCCCGAAGGCTCAAAAGTTGCTAAAGGTCGTCCAGTTCAAAATTTAATGAATATCGAAAATGGCGATTCTATTCGTGCGGTAATTAATGTGAAGTCAATCACTGACCCAGATTACATCAATAATAATTTTATCGTGATGTGTACGGAAGACGGAACGATTAAGAAAACAACGTTGGAAGCTTATTCACGTCCACGTCAAAATGGAATTATTGCCATTACGATTCGTGAAAATGACCGTTTATTAGATGTTTCTTTAACAAATGGTAATAATCATGTCATTATTGCCACCAATACAGGTCGTTCAGTACGTTTTGAAGAATCTCGTGTACGCCCAATGGGCCGTTCAGCGGCGGGGGTAAAAGGTATTTGGCTTGACGAAGAAAAATTGACGGAAAAAGCCATCGGAATGGTTTGTATTGAAGATCCAGAAACACAACAATTATTAGTAGTGTCAGAAAAAGGATTCGGTAAACGTTCAGATGTAGAAGATTATCGTTTAACAAATCGTGGAGGAAAAGGCGTGAAGGCTCTGAATATTACCGAAAAAACAGGTAACTTGGTGGCAATCAAGGAAGTAACCGATAGTAATGATTTGATGATTATTACAAAATCGGGTATTTTGATTCGTATGGCAGTGGCTGATTTGCGTGTAATGGGACGAAATACGCAAGGAGTGAAGCTAATTCGTTTAAAGAACGAAGCTGACGAAATTTCTTCGGTAACAAAAATTGTAAAAGAACCAGAAGAAGAAGTAGTAGTTTTAGATGCAGAAGTTGTAGAAATAGAAGGAGTCACGGCTGGAACTAATGAAATAGTTTCAAAAATAGAGAATTCGGAAGAATCGTTAGGAGAGGGGGGAAGTTCTTCAACTGATGATGATGCTGTGGAATAATATTTTAGAAAGTTCCTTAATTCCCCATCGGGGGTTAGGGGGCTTTTGTTAATCTTTTGTTAAGAAAGTAACTTCAACAAGAATTAATCGTTGTAAGTAAAATTCTGAATATATTTTCGAAGTAAAATAATTCTCAATCGTTTACTGTTCACCATAAACCGTGTACTGTAACATAAACCAAACCATATCAAACAAGAATGAAAAAACTGACACTTGCTTTTTTTGCGATATTATTAACCGCAGGAGCAACCTTCGCACAAGTAGATAAATTAATGCTCGAGGCAAATCGTAAAGCATTTACGGAAGCTAAGAAAAAAGCTGACGAAGCAGTCATGAAAAAGGATTCATTAAAGTCAAAAACTTGGCTGACTCGTGGCGAAGCCTATTTAGATTTTGCCAATTCAAGAGATTCAGTTTTAACAAAGACTGACCCAACTGCGGCTTATAAAGCATTGGCTTATTTCAAAAAAGCTACTGCAATGGATGCAACATCACCAGCAAAAAAATATTTGATGGTGGTGATGGATAAGGATGGTAAACCAGAAGTTGAAGGACAAAAAATGTACGCTGCCTTCATGGATGCTGGAATTACTAAATATCAAGCAAAAGATTATTCAGGTGCTTTGAAAGATTTACAAACTGCTATGGTAGTTTCTCCGAAAGATACTACGGCGGCAATGTACACGGGTGTAATCGGACAAATGGGTAAAAATGATGCTGCCGCACAAGTAGGGTATGAGAAATTTTTGGAATTAGGGGGAAAAGATGCAGGGATGATTTATGCCTTAGCACAAATCTATAAAAATGAAAATAAGGAAGAACAGGCCATTGCAACTATCAACAAAGGCATTGCACTTCATCCAAACAATAAAGATTTGAAGTCTGAGAAAATCAATATGTTATTGAGTTTCAAGAGGATAGATTCTGCCATCAAAGAGTTAGAAGCATCAGTTGCAGGGGGTTCAAAAAATGTTCAAGAGGTTGTAAATATAGCGATTTTGTATGAAAACAAAGCTAATGAATTAGAGCCAGAGATTAGAGGTTATAAGGATCTATTATCGAAAGGTAATGTGGATGGCTTGAATAAAAAGATTCAAGCACAGAAAGATAAAGTCTCAGCTTATGATGATGAGGTAAAACGGTTAACTGATAAGATTAAGAAAGATCCAAAGTCCGCCGCAGCTTCAAAAAAGCAAATAGTAGAGGTTAACGCAATGAAAACTGAGGCAAATGAGGCACTAACTCAATTAAATGCTGAATCTGCCCAACAATCTGCGAGTGCAGTAAATACAGTAGATATTGCAAAAAAATCTGACGAAGCAAAAGCAAAACAGAATGAGGCAAGAGGTCAGGCATCGAAATATTACAAGCAAGCGATCGAATTAGACCCAAATAATTATGATGTAAACTTCAATTTAGGAGTAATGAACTTTAATGAAGCCGTTATTATTAAGAAGGAAGTAGATGCGATGGACATGAATACGTACAAGACCAAAGGTAAAGCAATTGAAGATTTAGCAACTGCAAAGTTTCGATCTGCCTTACCATATTTTGAAAAGGCTTGGTCATTGAAGAAAGAAGATGATTTGAAGTCAAGTTTAAGAAGTTTGTATCAAGTGTTGAAAATGGAAGATAAATTGAAAGCTCTTGGTGAATAATAATGGGTAACTTGATGCTTTTGCATTAAACGATAACAAGTAAAATGGCTTGAATGTATATTCAAGCCATTTTTACTTGTTATTTTTAAAGAATATTTAGTAAAATAAAAGGAAGTTTTAAATATTCGATTGTTCTGTTTAACATAATGTAAATTATACAACTTTTAAATATCTTTAAAATTGGGAAATATCAAGAGTGGCTTTTTTTGGGATATGCCTTTATTGCGTAAATGACACTAAGAATTTTCTAAAAAAAATCTAATCGTCTGAGAATCGTGTGGAATTTTTTATTTGAAGTCGTGTGTAGGTTATTTAATTCTTAGAAATGGTTTTTTCTAAGTGTATTACGGAATTACATTCCATAAATTCTGCGTGAGCGTACTATGGAATTACATTCTATAAAGTGGTTAAACTTAAAACGCTTAATTATAAAATGACCTTCATTTCATAATTACAATATTGCTTTATTACTTTCGCAAGATTCACGGAATTGTATTCTGTGATACATTCAGAAAAATCCATCACTCCCCCTCTCCTAATAGCTAATTTGTTTTGAACTAAAAAAACAGTTTTGAGGTGAATACTAATTTGGTGGAAATTTTTTATAAATATCGCCACGGGGTGGTATTGTAACGCTGATTATAGAAGGCTCAACTAATTCTATTCCAATTATATATCCTCTAACCCTAATTCGATAATAGTGTTCGTCTTGTTATATAATTTTAGCATTAATGAAATATAATCTTTACAAGCATAACAATAATAATTTATTCCTTATATAATATCCTCTTCAAATCCGCAGGAGAATACTTTACTGACTTCAATACTTTATTATCTGCAATTCTGTAAACCAAAAATTTATCTCCATCCTGCATGATTTCAGCCTCTGTTCCGTCTTTTTTGGCATAATGAGCAACGGTTGCTTCGGCTTCTTCGTAGGAACTGCACGCTTTTGACATATTTGAACGCTGTACTTCGTTAAATAAATCTACGAATTTTTCTCCCAGACCAAACTCCAAAACCGCCCCTGAAAGTACATATTGAATATCACAAAGTGCATCTGTTATTTCCACAAGATCTTGATTATCAATGGCTTCTTGTAATTCTTTTAGTTCTTCGGCAATTAAACTTACTCTCAATGTGCAGCGGTCAGCCGAAGGAATTTGTGGGGTTTCTAATATGGGTGCTTTGAATGTACGGTGAAATTCTGCGACTTGGTTTAATGAATCTATCTTTTGCATGGATTTTTATTTATTTATTTATTCCCAAATTTACACATAATGGTTCTGATTTGTGGAATACTATCCACAATTTTATTGATAACTTCCATTAGAAAAGGGCGTTCATGTAGCATCGGGAAGGTCTTTAAACAATGTTTCAACTCATCGGGATGGGTAGTGTGCAACCTTGATTTACTACCCAGAATCTATCCAAATCCAGCAAATAATAAGGGTGTGGCTAAGTGTACCAAACCTAAAAACGGAGCTTTATCTCTTTGACGGAATGGGAAGGGAGGTAAATATAGATAAGCAAGTTGAAAAGGATAATAGGAGCTATTCGTTCTCAACAGCCCAATTTGTGAAAGGAATTAACTTTTTAAAAATTGGTGATAGAACTTTTAAATTAATTATTGAATAATTTTAAAACATAGGCTCAAATCATCTCTGCTTACAAATTTATTAAAATTTTGACTTTAAAACCATATAGAGAGTTCCTTAAACCGTAGCATAGAAGAGGGCGGTTTGAAGGCGAGAGAGGCAAATTAAAAATAGAATAGGAGTAATTTATAAGTTACCCCTATTTCTAAAAAATAATAAATAAAGTAAAACAACAAGCTCGCTCCTACTCTACTTTAATTTAATGGATATTGGCACGCAGATGCCTTCGGCAACGCAGATTTACGCAGTTTTTTGAACGTAATAAATAAATATACTACCATTTTCTAATAAGTTTTTATTTTTAATCTGCGAAAATCTGCGTTGCCGAAGGCACCTGCCTTGTCTGCGTACCATATTTAACTTGGGCGTTTTTCTTCAAAAGTACCATCCGTATAGAAAATCATTATCCTTTCAATTTGCTTATCTGATGAAACAGAAGGCGCTGTCGGGCGCTCAATTTTACGTTTTATAGGCATATTTACAGACGATTTTACGACATTAGGTTCAGTTAGAAAACTTTTAGGCGATTCTCGTGGCGTTTGCTCAAACAGACTTTGACGTGTATTTGCTTGATTTACAGGCTGTTGTCTATTGATTTGAGGCATATCTTGTTGGGGTATCTCAGAATCAAAAAGAAGCCAATCACGGTCAATATCAGGAAAAACCTTCAAAATTCGCTGGATTATGTCCAAACTTGGCTTATTTCTCCCTGAAAGTATGTGTGAAATACTACTTCGCTGAATGCCAATTGTATCAGCAAAGTAACTGGGCGATAAACCTTTGTCAATTATAATCTGTTCAATTCTCTTGTTCAAATCCATTTGTCAATTGTAAACTATGTTTGTACGAATGTATAGTTTACAAATATAGCAAACAGTTTGAACATTATGAGTAATTTACAATAAACAATTTTAATATTATTTATAAAAGCAAATGTAAATTATAAGTATGCACAAGTTTACATTTGTTTTAAAGACATTAATTATTATTATAATAGTTGATTAATGTAAATTCCATTATCTTGTAGTTTAACTTTGCCATCTCGATATAATCCACCAATCGCTTTCTTGAAATCTTTCTTTGACATTTGTAAATCTCTATAGATTATTTCTGAGTCAGTTTTATCAGTATATGGAAGAAAACCTTCTTTTGAGACTAAGAGGTCATATATTTGTGATTTAACATTATCAATTCTATCGTAGCCTTGTTTAACCAAAGTCAAATCAATTTTTGTATCGGTTCTAATCTTTTTGATATATCCTTTTGTGACTTCTCCTAGTATAACCTCTTGGAATACTTCACTTTTGTAAATTACCCCAATGCAACGTCTTTCAATTAAGGCTTTAATACCCAAATCAGTATATTCGTAAGGAATAAGTGATACTTCTTGTCCTTCCGTAAATTTAGAACTATCATTTTCTAAGAATTTATCTAATTTCGCAGACGCAACAATTCGTTCACTTTCTTCATCAATATAAATGTAAACCAAGTATGAACGCCCTAAACCCATCTTATGTGTTTGTTCTCCAAAAGGCACCAAAAGGTCTTTCATGAGTCCCCAATCTAAAAAAACGCCCAATTTACTGATATCTTTCACCTTCAAATACGCAAATTCGCCGACGGTGGCATAGGGTTTTAGGGTTGTAGCAATTAAACGATCCTCTGAATCACGGTAAATGAATACTTCGAGAAAATCTCCAATTTGTGTTCCTTCTGGCACATATACCCGAGGAATCAATATTTCTTCGCCATCATAGCCGTCTAAATAAAGCCCAAAATCTAACTCTTTAATTACTTCAAGGCGATTATAATGACCCAATCGCAGGGGTGCTGATTCATATAACATTCTTATAAATTTTCTATTTCAATGATTTTATCTACAAATTTGCAATAACATTCTAATAAAAGCATAAAGTATCTACTTAAACATTTCTCATGTACGCCGTAGCTCCTGTAAATATAATTAAAGTATCACTTGATAGTTTAGAAGAAAAGCCAGATTTGGTGGCGGTTGAAGAACCCTTGGAAATTAGATTGGGCTATGGAAGTATGGATAATCGCCAACAACGTAGCGTTTCCGTAACCATGCGAACCCCTACGCATGACTTTGAATTGGCTTTGGGATTCCTTTATTCAGAAGGTATTATTAGTTCTTACAATCAAATTTTGAGTGTAAAATATTGTGTTGATGCGGGTAAACAAGCTTCTGAGAACATTGTGCGGGTAGAATTAAACCCAAATGTTATATTTAATATTAAAACGCTCCAACGCAATTTTTACGCTACTTCAAGCTGTGGCGTTTGTGGTAAAGCATCCATTGAAGCAATTGATACGATTTACCTAAACAAAAACTTGAACAAAATGCTTTAAAAGTAGGTAAGAACTACATTATTAACTTACCTAAAAGTTTATCTCAACATCAAAAAGTTTTTGAATATACAGGTGGACTTCATGCAGCGGCACTATTTGATGAATCTGGGAAAATTATTTCAGTAAGAGAAGATATCGGCAGGCACAATGCACTCGACCGACAAATTAATTGGCAATGCCCTGACGCAAGATTTATTACCGTTTAATGGTAAAGTGCTGTTAATGAGTAGTAGAGCCAGTTTTGAGTTAATTCAAAAGGCTGTAATGGCAAATATTCCTATCATCGTTACGATTGGAGCTCCATCAAGTTTAGCTATTCAAACGGCGGAACAATTTGGCGTTACATTAATCGGATTTCTTAGAAATGAGAGTTTTAATATTTACACAGCAAAAGAACGAATATTAGATTAGCCCACAGATTGAACAGATTTACACGGATAAATTATTGAAATAGAAATAACTTAAAAAAATCCGTGGTCTAACATTATCAACCTATCAAATTAATCATGATCAACATCAATCCAAATACTCCCTTAGAATTCACAGGACTCAAATTAGCTAAACCCTACGATGAATCTGTTGGAATTACCGCCATCACTACTTCCATGAAGTACGTTTTCGGAGCAATGCCTTTCGGTAGAGGCATGAAAACTTTATTTAAACTCAATCAAAAACACGGTATTGACTGTCCAAGTTGTGCATGGCCTGACCCTGACCACCGTTCTCCTATTGCAGAATATTGTGAAAGTGGAGCAAAAGCTATTGCTGAGGAAGCTACTACACTAAAAGTTACGCCCGTTTTCTTCCAAAGGTATTCAGTTGAAGAACTTTCTAATAGATCAGATTATTGGTTAGGACAACAAGGTCGCCTGATTTCACCCATGATTGTACGTGAGGGACAAACTCATTATGAGAAAATTTCGTGGAATGATGCCTTTCAGTACATTGGTAAAACGTTCAAGAATCTCTCTTCACCCGACGAAGCTATTTTCTACACTTCTGGACGCACCTCTAACGAAGCAGCATTTCTGTACCAAATATTTACAAAAATGTATGGAACCAATAATATGCCCGACTGTTCAAACATGTGTCATGAATCTTCGGGTTTTGCCTTGTCAAGCACGCTTGGTTTAGGAAAAGGTTCGGCAACTTTGTATGATTTAGAGAAGGCGGCGGTAATAATAATTATGGGACAAAATCCTGGAACGAATGCTCCTCGAATGTTAAAAACATTGGAAAAAGCAAAGAGAAACGGAGCAAAAATTGTATCCGTAAATCCGTTGATTGAAGCGGGTTTATTAGCTTTTAAAAATCCTCAGGATGTACGTGATATGGTTTTAGGTGCAACCTCTTTAACGGATATTTATCTACAAGTAAACTTGAATCAAGACTTAGCACTCATAAAATGTATTATGAAACTTTTGGTGGAGGCGGATAAGCTCTCAAATGGTCAAGTTTTTGATTATTCCTTCATAAACACTGATACTGAAGGGTTTAAGGAGTTAATTGACGATATGAATGGTTATTCAGTCGAACAATTAGCAACCCAATCGGGCGTAGAGTTAAGTAAATTACGAGAAGTTGCAGACCTTTTGGCGGTAAATAATAAGATAGTTATCTGTTGGTCAATGGGTATGACACAACATAAAAATTCTGTAATTACGATTCAGGAAGTTGTCAATTTATTATTGCTGAAAGGAAGTATTGGACATGAAGGTGCGGGTACATTTCCAGTAAGAGGACATAGTAATGTGCAGGGGAATAGAAGCGTTGGAACATACGAAAAACCTTCCCAGAAATTGTTAGATAGTGTTGAGAAAGTCTTTGGTTTCAAGCCCCCACAGGAACATGGTTTAGGAACGGTTGAGGCAATTAAGGCGATGTATGAGAGTAAGGCAAAAGTGTTCTTTGGTATGGGCGGGAATTTCCTTTCTGCCACACCCGATACAAATTACACTTCAAAAGCAATGACTAATTGTGATTTGACGGTTCATGTATCCACTAAATTGAATCGTTCTCATTTGGTGCATGGACAAGTAGGTATAATTCTTCCTACGCTTGGACGGACGGACGAGGACGTTCAGGCAAGTGGAATACAATCTGTCACGGTTGAAAATTCCATTGGATTTGTCCATAATTCAAAAGGAATACTCGAACCGCCCTCAAATACGTTGCTTTCGGAGATAGCCATTGTGGCTGAATTAGCTAAATCAACGCTTGATGCGAATAAATATCAATTAGATTGGGATAATTTAGTAGGTAATTACGATAATATCAGAGATTTGATGGAAGAAACACTTGAAGGCTTTGATAATTATAATCAACGGGTTTTGAATGATGATGGTTTTTTCTTACCAAATCCTCCCAGAGAAGGAAAGTTTACGACGAAAAGTCAAAAAGCACATTTTACAATAAATACTCCAACTTTACATAATTTAGCGGATAATGAATATTTGATGATGACCATACGCTCCCATGATCAATTTAATACCACTATTTATGGCTTAAATGACCGTTATAGAGGTATTTACAATGAAAGAAGAGTAATTATGATGAATGAAAAAGACATCGCTGACGCAAGTTTATCTAATTATCAGGTAGTTAATCTTCATAATTATTACGGTGGAATACATAGAGTAGTACAACGTTTTATCGTAGTGCCTTATAATATTCCCGTAAAGAATGTAGCAACTTATTTTCCAGAAACGAATCCATTAGTTCCGATTGATTCTGTGGCAGATAAAAGCCTTACTCCTACTTCAAAATCTGTCGTAATTACGATTGAACCAGTTTATGAGCATGGGAAGATTGTCATTGCGGAGGTTAGGGATTAATTGTTGCGGTGTGTATTGCTGAATTGCTGCTATTTAAAGGTTAATTTTGATTTTTGATCATTCACAAAAATACAACAATACAAACATCAACAATTAAAAAATGAAGCATATTTCAGTAATAGGCGGAGGAACGATGGGCAATGGCATTGCTCATACATTTGCTCAAAAAGGCTATCAAGTATCTTTAATGGATATTAAACAAGAATTTGTGGATAAGGCTCTACAAACGATTGAGGCTAATTTAGACAGACAAGTCAAGAAGGGTTCAATTGATTATGCCATGAAGGATAAAACACTTTCTAACATCAAAACCTATACTGATTTAGAAAAAGGCGTTCATGATGCAGATTTGGTAGTTGAAGCGGCTTCTGAGAATGTGGATATTAAATTAGAAATTTTCCGTAATCTTGATAAATTTTGTCCAGAACATACCATTTTGGCAAGTAATACGTCATCAATTTCTATTACAAAAATTGCTTCTGTAACGAACAGACCTAACAAAGTGATTGGAATGCACTTTATGAATCCCGTTCCGCTTATGAGACTGGTTGAGGTGATAAAAGGTTATTCAACATCCGAAGTAACAATAAAACAGATATTTGATTTGGTCATTAATTTAGAAAAAGTACCAGTGGAGGTTAATGATTATCCTGGTTTTGTCGCAAATAGAATCTTAATGCCTACGATTAATGAAGCTATTTATTCACTTTACGAAGGCGTTGCAGGCGTTAACGAGATTGATACCGTTATGAAATTAGGCATGGCTCACCCAATGGGACCTTTACAATTAGCGGATTTTATTGGCTTAGATGTATGTTTGAGTATTATGAACATACTATATGATGGTTTCAAAAATCCAAAATACGCTCCATGTCCATTATTAGTAAATATGGTTCAGGCAGGAATGAGAGGCATTAAATCTGGGGAAGGGTTTTATAAGTATGTAGCTGGTAGTAAGGATTTGGTAGTTGCGGATAGATTTTAAAATCAATTAACAATGAACCATAATCAATTAACAAGTAACAAGTAGGTTAGATACACCTGTTAATTGCTTATGGTTCATTGCAAATTGATTAAACCGTTACATTGTTTTCACGTAATGCTTGATTTAAAGAAGTTTTCAAATCTGTACTTTCTTTACGCTTTCCGATAATCAAAGCACATGGAACATTGTAATCACCCGCAGGGAATTTTTTCGTTAAACTTCCTGGAATAACAACGCTATTTTCAGGCACAAACCCAATGTATTCTACTGGCTCTGAGCCAGTTACATCAATAATTTTAGAACTTCCAGTAATGGTTACTCCTGCACCCAAAACAGCACGTTTGCCAATTCTTGCACCTTCAACCACAATACAACGTGAACCAATGAAAGCACCATCCTCAATAATTACAGGAGCTGCCTGTGCGGGTTCTAATACGCCACCAATACCTACTCCACCGCTCAAATGCACGTCTTTTCCAATTTGAGCACAACTTC
>JAYVRF010000175.1:0-17090 GCA_043756925.1 Arcicella sp.
GAGCATCATATCTTTGTCATGTTCCACGATGAGGACAGAATTTCCTAAATCTCGCAAATCTTTGAGGGCTTGAATCAATTTTACATTGTCTCGTTGGTGCAAACCAATGCTCGGTTCGTCCATTATATACAGGACGTTGGTTAATTGCGTACCAATTTGCGTTGCCAAACGAATCCGCTGGGCTTCACCGCCCGAAAGTGTTCTGAGAGAACGATTTAGTGTTAAATATTCTAAGCCAATACCAGTTAAAAAGCCAATTCTTTTTCTGATTTCTTTCAAAATTTCTTTGGCAATTACATTTTGGCGTTCATTCATTCTTGGTTCTAAATCGGTGAACCAAACCGCTAACTCTGAGATGTCTAAATCGGCTAAATACGCAATATTTTGTCCGTCAATCAGAAAGTGAAGCGACTCTTTTTTCAATCTTGCTCCCTTGCAAGCTGGACAAGTATTTACCGCCATAAAGTCCTTCAACCAATCCTGAATCTTCTCAGAACCCGTTTCTTGTTGACGGGTCAGAAAGTTGATGATGCCTTCATATTTGGTATTCCAATCCGTTCCTTCGTATTTTTTGGACGGTACTGGCACGGGATCATCCGTTCCATAAAGCATAATTTCGATGGCTTCGGCAGGGAATTTTTCGATGGGCGTTTTCAGACTGACTTTGTAGGGTTTCAATAACACTTCCAGTTGCTTGAAAATCCACATTTCCCGGTATTCGCCAATCGGGGCAATGGCTCCCTTTTCGATGCTAAGAGTTTTATCAGGCAAAATAGATTCTTCGGTAATTTCTTCAACTTTACCCAAACCCAGACAAGTTGAACACCAACCATAAGGCGAATTAAAAGAAAAATTATTGGGGGAAGGTTCATCGTAACTGATGCCAGAAATGGGGTCCATGAGATATTTTGAGAAATTACGAACCTCATTTTTTTCATCCCGAGTCATAATAATCCCTTTCCCCTGATTCATGGCCGTTTGCACGGATTGCGACAAACGAAAACGGTCCTCGGTCTTGACAACAATTCTGTCCACCACAATTTCAATATCGTGAATTTTGAAACGGTCGAGCTGCATTTTTGGTTGAATATCCATTACTACGCCATCCACCCGCACTTTTGTGTAGCCCAATTTCGCAATCTGAACGAATAATTCACGGTAATGTCCTTTCCGACCTTTCACAACGGGGGCAAGCAAAATGAGTTTTTGGTCTTGATACTCTTGCAGAATTACGTCAATAATTTGGTCGATGGATTGTTTGATCATCTTCTCGCCCGTGACGTAACTGTACGCCTCGCCCGCCCGTGCGTAGAACAAACGCATGAAGTCATAAATTTCGGTGACCGTACCAACCGTTGAGCGTGGATTTTTGGAAGTGGTCTTTTGTTCAATCGAAATCACGGGTGAGAGTCCATTGATTTTATCAACATCGGGACGTTCCATATTGCCCAAAAAGCTACGAGCATAAGCAGAGAACGACTCCATATAGCGGCGTTGTCCTTCGGCGTAAATCGTATCAAAAGCCAGCGATGACTTGCCAGAGCCAGAAATTCCCGTAAAAACCACCAATTTATTGCGAGGAATGGTGAGGTCAATATTTTTGAGATTATGTTCTCTTGCCCCAAGAATTTCGATATTCTCGTGTCCTGTAATGTCTGAATTATTGTTTGCCATGTAATTTTAACGAAAAACTGAATGATAAAGTTAAAAAAAGCCCCCGTTTTTGGCGTGGGCTTCGTGAGTTTTTATTTTACTTTTAAGAAATTTACAATCCTCCCAAAATCCCCAAAACCAAATTAGAAGAATTATAAGCCGCAATTGAGCCAAAAATTTTCATGTCCACGTGAGCTTTTGAGTTGGCGTTGTCGCTAATACTCCGCAGAATTAAACAAGGCACTTTTAATTGATAACAGACCTGAGCAACGGCTGCTCCTTCCATCTCGGTTGCATCGGCTTTTACTTGCTCTTGGAGAATTTTTACTTTTTCGTCTGAATTTACAAAAACGTCCCCAGTTGCCACAATTCCCGACATTACTTTTATCTTCCGACCTTCAATTTCCTTAAATTTAGTCTGATTTGAGGCTTTCTGTGCTTTTATTAATAAAACAGAATCCGCCGGAAAATACATTGGGTTTTGAATACCATCAATCGGATTTCGGGTATTCCAAATCAACATTCCTTGTGAGTTTATTCTGCCAAAATCATGCTGAATTGTGGATTTAGCAATAACCATATCTCCTGGCAAAATCTCAGGATTTACGCCTCCCGCAATACCCGTAAAGATCAATTGTTGGGGTTGCCAATTCATCAATAAAATGGTCGTGGTCATGGCGGCGTTCACCTTGCCTACTCCCGTAAGAGCCACTACAATAGATCGCCCATGAAAATCCCCCGTAACAAAACGAATGCCTTTTACCATGACTTCCTGTTTATTTTGAAGGGAATCTTCCAATAATTTCACTTCATCCCGAAAAGCCCCTAAAATTGCCGTTGAAGGCTTTTGAGCGTGAATTTCAACGGAAAATAAGAAGAAGAAGAAAATTACTATTTTTTGCATATAATTATTAGTTGATAATGTAATTTTTCGATAATTAGGCCGTTAAAATAATTTAAGCGAAGTTAATCAGTCAAGAACAACAAAATTATTATTTACTAATTTCTTAATGTATTAGGCAGTTAAAGTTAATCTTTATTATTATATTTGCAAAGCTATTAAAATTATCGCAATATTTTCCTGCCTCTTCCCTCCATAAAAGACTTCCTCGCATTCAAAAGTTCCCTTTCAAATCCATATTATATTGATTAAAACTTGTCCGCCAAAATATGAATTACTCCTTAAATGCTTATCCGCAGAATCTTACTGCCGCTCAAGCCGCTCACTTACTTAGAAGAACTACTTTTGGCCCAACTCAAGCAGAAATTACAAGTTTTACAGACTTGAGTGCTACAATGGCCATTCTAAATCTTATCAATAATATAAATTATGTGCCAGATCCTCCCGTTGATTTGGAAAGCACTTCAGCTACGGCGGGTCAAGAGTATGTTGCTGTCAGTTATAACGGTAATCGTGGAAGGGACTATAGGTATTATTACAAATTCTGGTGGTTGGGCATGATTACAAAGCAGGGAGGAAGTCCTTCTATGGTTGATAAATTAACCCTTTTTTGGCAAAATCATTTTGTGACTACCATAGAAACCGTTGACGAATACCGAGCTATTTATAAATATTTTACTTTGATTAGAAATGGAATTATTGAAAATGATGTCCAGAAAGGGGGACTTTTGGGTAATTTTAAAGACATGGTTTACTATATTTCCAAAGACCCTGCCATGTTGAAATTTCTGAATGGCAATCAAAACGTTAAAGGTAAACCCAATGAAAATTACGCCCGTGAATTGCAAGAATTATTTGTGATTGGAGCAAAAGATTTTGAGGGAAATAATAATTATACAGAAGATGACGTGAAAGCTGCTGCCAGAGTATTGACTGGCTGGAATTACACAAATTTTTATGCCAGTGAATCAACCTCAGTTGGAACAAGTTTTACAGGCAATAACCACGATACAACCAACAAACAATTTTCATTAAGTTACCCAGATCCAGTGAACCCTACTTTGGGAACTGTCATTACTGGTCGTAACGTTGCTCCAACGGGTTATCCAACCGCTGGTGATGCCGAATTAGATGATTTATTGACAATGTTGTTTCGTCATCCCGAAACACCCAAATTTATTTGTCGAAAATTATATCGTTTTTTTGTCAACCCTAATATTACTCAGGATATTGAAACGAATGTAATTATTCCTTTAGCCAATATTTTCAAAACTATTGACCCCGTTACGAATAAAGCCTTTGAAATAAAACCAATTATTATAAAATTACTCGCATCAGAACATTTTTATGATATTGCTAATATTGGGTCAATCATCAAATCTCCTGCCGAGCTTACTATTGGCACTTTACGATTTTTTAATTTCCCTGTACCAGTTATTGATTCCAATAACCTTGCTAATAGTTTGAAAGCCTTTAAATCATTCACCGAATTTTTATATTACAGAATGAATGATATGCAGATGGCTATCCTTGACCAACCCACAGTTTTTGGATATGATGCCTATTTTCAAACGGGATATTCACGCAATTGGATAAATACTACTCAAGTCGGTCTTCGAAACTCTTACACAGATAATATTTTATTTGGATATACCACCATTTCGCCTTCAGGGGTTACCCCTATCTATAAACTCAAAATTGATATGTTGGCAATGGTTGATACTACTAATGCAGCCCATAATTCCACCATTCCTTTACCGCCTAATTATGATGTAACAAACCCTGTTCATATCGTAGATTTAGTAACCACTAATCTGTTTGCAACGTCTTTATCACAGGCTCAAAAAGATTTTTTGGTTGATACAATCTTAATGAATTTACAACAACGATCTAATTGGACAACACAATGGAGTTCTTATAAATCCAATCCAACGCCAACTAGTATTAATACAGTGAGAAATAAATTAGAAAACTTAATGAAATACTTACTCAGAATGGCAGAATATAATATTTGTTAATAAAACGATGAGTTTTGAGCATTAAGCCACGAACTTTTTTTTAACCCATTTTCTGTATTAAAGAACTAAATTTTCAAATAAGTTAACTCTTTCATAGGCTTTCAGCTCAATGCTATAAATAAAGCCCTAAAAATATGAAACGTAGAGATTTCCTTGCCGCTTCTTCTTCTTTTTTATTACCCGTTATGGTGGGTGGAATGGGCGTGAAAGCCTTTGGGGCAAATTCTCCATTGGTGCAATCCTTGATGCAAACCAATGCCCTTGCCAAAGACCGTGTGTTGGTAATAATTTATCTAAATGGTGGAAACGATGGATTGAATACAGTTATTCCGCTTGACCAATATGCTCAGTATTCAGCCCTGAGAAACAATATTGCCCTTCCCACAACGGGTTTAAAACCTATTTTGCCAATTGGCGACGGAATAACGGGTTTACATCCAAGTATGACGGGGCTGAAACAATTACACGATAATGGGAAATTAGCGGTAGTTCATTCAGTGTCTTACCCAACGCCAAGTTATTCTCATTTTCGAGCAACGGATATATGGATGACCGCCACAGATTCAGCCGTACAAGCGGACACAGGTTGGGCAGGGCGATATTTAGAAAACCGTTTTGATAATTATCCAATGCCTTCCATCACCGATAGAGATAATTCGAGTGCCGTCATGGAAGACCCGCTGGCTATTCAAATCGGGTATTTAACTTCAACTACGGTTTTGGGAAGCAATCAATCAATGGCAATTGCCATCAACGACCCACAAACTTATGCAGCCTTAGTGGGTGGAGGAGTTGGGGCGACAACCACTGATTTACCCTGTTGCGAAGCGGGCGATTTAGTATCTTTCATTCGACAACAACAAGCCTTGGCAGTTGGATATTCTACGGAAATCACCAATGCCCATAATGCAGGAAATATTACGCCTGCCCCAGTTTATCCAACGGGAAATTCCATTGCCGATCAGTTGAAAATTGTTGCCCGATTAGTGGGTGGAGGATTAAAAACAAAGATGTATTTCCTTTCAATCGGTGGTTTTGATACGCACGCAGCCCAAGTGGTTTCGACTGATAAAACTACGGGAACTCACGCCACACTTTTAGGAAGATTATCGGCAGGAATCAAAGCCTTTCAAGACGATTTGCAAGCCCGAGGTATTGAGGATAAAGTGGCTGGATTTACATTTTCAGAGTTCGGAAGACGGGCTAATTCAAATTCAAGTGCGGGAACAGACCACGGTGTGGCGGCTCCTATGTTTGTTTTTGGCAGTAGCATAAAACGTCAATCCGTAGGCAGAAACCCTAACATTGGTGGCTATTCAAACCTCCCAACTGATTTAAATGGAACAGTTGGTAATCAGGATTTGAAAATGCAGATTGATTTTAGAAGGATTTATTGGGATATTTTAACCGATTGGTTCGGAAGAAGTAATACCGAAGCAGCATCCTTATTTTTGAATAAATCTTTTGATACGGTTTCTTTATTTACCGATGAAGTTTGTACGATAAAAACGGGTAGCTGGCACGATGAAAAAACGTGGTCGTGTGGGCGAGTTCCTTTTACAAGTGAAAACACCCGAATATGTGTTGGGCATACCGTAACACTCAGTGCGAATGCCTCGGTAAAAAATCTGCAAAATTTTGGGAATTTGATAATGGGAGCGGGAGTAAATTTGATGATTAAGGGGACTTAAAATATTTCGGAACTGTGAAGGTTTATCATACAAAGAAAGACCACAGATTTTA
The DNA here is from genome assembly GCA_043756925.1 of Arcicella sp. Lineage (GTDB taxonomy): Bacteria > Bacteroidota > Bacteroidia > Cytophagales > Spirosomataceae > Arcicella. Next base: position 6,316 of record JAYVRF010000175.1, read on the forward strand.
TGGGTTCAACAGATTTACACGGATTATTCTACAATTTATTTGTGTAAATCTATTAAATCCGTATCATCTGTGGTCTATTTTGTTTACGATATATGGTTTATACATTCGTAATTTTGGAATAACTTTAACGATTTCTACTTGTCGTATCAGTTCTTGTAAATTGAATCCGTTGCGTTCCTTGATAATTAATGGGAATATTAACAAAAATCCCCCCACGACCCGCCTTTGCATTGCCTTGAACTTTGACTCGCACGTTTGGATTTAGATATATTTGGGCAGTATTTGCTAATATATCGGTTATGGATGCTGCAATGGTAAAAGGTACTAATGTTGTGTCCAAGGGTGGCAAACTTACTGTATTGCTCATTGAGGTATGTCCCAATAATCTGTCGTTAAAATATACATCCATTTCCGCTTCTTTTACATTCAAAGCATATTTGTTGGGATTATAAAATTTTATATCCGACATCAGCACATTGCTTTTTGTTCCTACTTTCCCCAATCTCAGGTTTTGATAACCCAGATAAGTAGGTTGAATAGGCTTGCTACAACCAATGGCAAAAAATATTACGATGAGAAAATATCCCAAAATCACTGTTTTGTTTTTCATTTTTTTTAATTTAATTCTGAAAATATATTATTTTGAAACATAACGAGAAACTACGTTAAAAACTTATGCCATCAAAACTACACGCTCAAAAGAACTTTTGTAATTTTAGAAATTATCAAACCAAATTACCATTTTCATTTACCTATGAACAAAAATCTCAAAAACCTTTACCAAATTGCTCAAAAACCCTCTCGAAAAATCATTGGTTTGATGTCTGGAACATCAATGGATGGACTTGACGTGGCTCTTTGCGAGATTTCGGGTGCGGGGGAAAGTACCGAAGTCAAATTATTGAATTTTGATACTGTTGATTATTCCGAAGAAATTAAAACAGAAATTCGTAAAGTTTTTGCTAAGCAAACCATTGATTTTCAGCATCTTGCGTTATTAAATGAATGGATTGGCGTACTTCATGCTGACATGATTTTGGCGTGTTTAAAACGTTGGAATATTGCTGCCGTTGAAATTGATTTAGTTGCCTCACACGGGCAGACGGTCATGCACGCTCCTAAAATTTTGCACCACCAAGAAAAATTTCCGAATGCAACCTTACAAATTGGCGATGGCGACCACATTGCTGTAAAAACTGGAATTATTACGCTGTCAGATTTTCGACAAAAACACCTTGCCGCTGGGGGCGAAGGAGCTCCATTGGCAGTTTATGGTGATTATTTTATCTTCGGTAAAAAGGGTGAAAATCGAATCATGCTCAATATGGGTGGAATCGCTAATTTTACGTATTTACCTACAACCATGAATCCAGAGGAGGTTTTTGTAACAGATACGGGAACTGGAAATACATTAATTGATGCTTTCATAAGACATTATTTTCCAGAAAAAGCCTATGATAAAGATGCCGAAATTGCCAGACAAGGTGCTGTAAATCAATTACTTTTAGATGAATTAAAATCTGATAATTTCTTCAAAACCGCCTTTCCAAAAACAACAGGTCCTGAATTATTTAGTATTGAATACGTCAAAAAAGCCCAAGCAAAAAGTAATACTGAACATATTTCAGTAAATGATTTATTGGCAACGCTCACTCGTTTTAGTGCCGAAACAATTGCAGAAGCGGTCAATTTTACGATAAATAATACTTCATATAATATCAAAGATTTTAACGTGTATATGTCGGGCGGAGGAATGCACAATCCTTTGTTGGTGAATTGGTTAAAAGAATTATTACCTTGTAATTTCCTTAAAACCAATGATTTAGGTATTTCGGGCGATGCAAAAGAGGCAGTGCTTTTTGCCATTTTAGCCAATGAAACCGTTTCGGGCGGTGAATCAGATTTTGGTTCTCGCCGTGGCATTCCTTCGGTTTCGATGGGGAAGATTTCATTTCCGAGTTGAGCTTTTTTACTGATTGTTGAACGTAGGCTGAGTTCAAGACCCAGCCTACGTTCATTCAACTATTGCAACCTTTTACCTCCTTAGTGCATCTCATATTTGATTTACCAACGAATAACTAAATAAAATCATGAAAACCTCAACTAAATTCATTATCCTTTTATTTTTAACTATTTGTGCATCAACTATTTATGCACAAAATACCGAAGAAATTCGTAATGTCTCAAACTTCAAAGGGATTCGTATTTCGAGTGGAATTGATTTATACATCAAGCAAGGAAACGTTGAATCCGTCAGAATTGTGGGCGATAAAGATAAATTAGAGAAAGTTAAGACTGAAAAAGAAGGCGATATTTTGAGGATTTATACGGGAAATTCAAAAGGCTGGTTCAACTTTGATTTTGATTGGAGTAATAAAAATCCCATCAAGGCTTATGTTACGGTAAAAAACCTCAACAGCATTGCCGCAACGGGTGGTTCAGACATTTTTTCGGAAGGAAAATTGGATTTAATTAAACTTGATGTGAAGGCTACGGGCGGTTCAGATGTGAAATTAGACTTAGATACAGACGAACTAACTTGCGAAACTACGGGGGGGTCAGACGTAACTTTATCGGGAACTGCAACCGTTTTCAAAGCAATGGCAACGGGGGGTAGTGACTTGAAAGCCAAGAACCTACGAACAAATTTTTGCATTATTTCCTCAACGGGTGGGTCGGATGCTCACGTGTGGGCGGAAAAAGAAATTAGCATTTCAGCAACGGGGGGTAGTGATGTTTATTATAAAGGAAATGCTCGGGTGGTTCAATCAAATTCATCGGGCGGTTCGGATGTGCACAAACAGTAATTTTTGGGGTAGGACAGGACTGAACGTCTCAGTTAGAAACCTGTCCTACCCCAAAAATCACTCCTCATAATAATACCCAAAAATAATGTTCATTTCATCATCCGAAGTCAATCCGAAGGCGAGTTTTTGATTGGATGTATTATTGTAAGTTACTACCGAAGTTAAGCCTTCCCCTTTCTTTAAGGCAATTGGGGTTTTAAAATTTATCACCGCAGGATGTTCCCAATCTAAATTCTCATAAACCACTTCACCATCCCTTGCTCCTCCTTTAATTTTAATGACATATTTCTCTCCAAACTTGTGCGTATGTGAAGTTAAGGACACAATTTTTACGTTCGTATTAAAAGTAAAATCCTTTGAAATCGTGGTTTTTGCATTGGGAGAAATGGCTAAATTGGTATTGTTAAAATCAATCGTTTTAACCACGTATTTTACGTTTGCTTTTGCCGTCGTATATAAATTAACGTAATTCTCACCTAAAAGTGGCGTATTGGTTTTATTGAAATAATGGGGATTCAAATCCATCGAAAAATTAGCTGGTAACAACAATGCTGTACCTTCTGGAAAAATATATTCTTGATTAGATTGCGTTCCTCCTCCCAAGAAAATATGGTTTGACGCTTGAAAAGCAGTGACAAAATTTATACCATTATCTGGATTTCTTAAATCTCTGATTAGGTCGAGTGCTGGTAAATTTGCCGTGTTTCTAAAATCATACAGAACCATGTGGTGGCTGTTCGGGCGGGACTGTAATTTTATCCGATTAATGTAAACCGCTGATGTATTCCCTACATTCCTTCTGACAAACAATTCACGTTCAAAATTTGAAGCAACTTCAAACTTATCAACCTTCAACTGAAAACCATCCAAGCCTTCTGTTTTGGGTGAATTCATCGCTTTAAAATTATCAATTACGGAAATGCTCGGTGTTTTATCATCTAACAATTTTTCATCCGCAACTTTCCCAGTTTTGGGTGCACCCGCTTCAATCCATTGACGAACAAATTCAATTTGCCCAACGGTTAAAGCCGTACTTCCCAAAGGCATAGGCAAGCCGTATTGTTTACCACCATGATGAACCGAATTCCATTCTAATTTGTGATATAAAAGACTTTCTAACGATTTGAAGGCTTTTACACGCAAATGACCATCCGCTTTTGAAAGAGCATTCACGGGCGAAATACCCACCAAATTTGCATAAGCAACTGATTTTTCTAATACCAAACCGTGCTGCTTAAATGAGCCATCAGAAGTAGAGGCGTGACAACCAGAAGTAGCACAAGTGGGCGTGAGGATTTTATCCTGTATCAAACTGAAACTCGCAATTTCCGCAACAGGATTTGGCGTATCAATTGATTGTTTTGAACAAGCTGTTATGATTAAAAAAGTCCCTAAAATGATAGTTACTCCCTTCAGTAAATTATTTTGCATCGTTGATAATATTGTTGAATTTAAGCTTGGAAATATCTTTCGGTAAATGGTTTAATTACAGACATTTAAAAGAATATTTACTCCTAAATTGGATAACAATATTAACGAAAATACTTGGTAAAATCTTGTTTCTAATTTATATTTCATGATTGACAACCTAATACTTCAATATCGCCTTGTCTTGGAGTGAAAGGTTTGCCAACTGTGCCAAAATTCTTGGTGGGCGTTGATTTTTTCAAGTTGTTGCTTTGAATTTACTTCGATTCCTTTCAAGTCAAATGTTAGGTTCTCGGTAAATAAAGTGTCATTTTTAAACATAAACTTTGATTGATTATTTGGTCTTTCAAAAGCAAAGAAACTTTTATTATCGCTTGCCAAAACCAACACAAGCAGTTTTTTACCCAATTGAAAATTTATAATTCGCTCTTTTTTCAAACGATTCCAGTCAATGGCAATACTCTTTTTCCCTGATTCCACGCCCACTACCCACGATTTTGGTTTCCACGAAAGGGAATCCGTACCCGTTAATTCTTTCTTCGATTTTCCAGATTCATATTTTGCCGTGCTGTCATAATTTTCCTTAAATTTTGGGTCGGCTTGCATGACTTTTGAGTTTGGATATAATTTCAACCAAATAGCCAAGGACGTTTGTTGAGCCACTAATTCGGGTAATTTTGTTCCTTTTAATTTGCCCGTAATTGCCTCACCGTTAGCTTGTCGCCACCAACTTTTGGTGGTTTCATCCTCAAACATGGCATTAAAATGATCCATTCCCACGAGCCTAAAATTCTCTATTTTGCCATTTACAGTTGGCTCAAAAACCCTTCCAGTTCTGCACACGGAGCAATAAGTAACCATTATGGGCTTTCCACCCAAAACATCTCGTACTTGATGATGATAGATTAACATCGAAATTGGGTAGGCTTTTGATTCGCCGTTAATAGTTACACCCAAAACCACTTTATCAGTTTTGACTTTGTTTTCTTTAACGTCTTTCAAGCTCAATGTTTCGGGTTGATAAAACATCGTGTCGGCTGCCATAACATAATTGGTAGCGTAAGTAATAATTCCAACCAAAAGACAACCCACAATCATAATCCACCGTTTAGATTGGAACATTTGATAGATTCCTGCGAGCGTTATTAAGCCAAAAAAACCACGAAAAAACCATCGGTAAGTATGGAAAAAATAGGCAAAATCAATGCTCCTCATTCGCTGACTACCAGGCATGGGCATGATAAAATACACGTTCAGAATCTCGAAAAGAATGAGTCCGATAATGCCGATATAGAAGAGTTTTTTCATGTTTATAGTCAATTTTTTAATGTTGATATTTAACAAAAGCAGACTATGCTTGACGGTTCGCTTTTATTAAATATCAACCAATTTTGATTTTCCTAATCTATGCCTTAGTTATTAATATTTATGAATTAAAATCTCAAATTAAATTTTATGCTTATAAAATTAACAATAAAATTTATATATTTCCATTAATTTGGAAAAATGCACACTTTATAAATATAATAATTAATACCCTAATGAGTAATCAGCTAAAATTAAAATGAAAAAATTACATAAATGAGTTGGAATGGGCTAATTTTGTATTGTATAATAGCTTAATTCTCTTTCATAACTTTTATACAACTTCAGTTTTTAGGATTTACTTTTATTTCCACTTTATTGGAATTTTTGAAAATTAAGTATCATTTTTCTTACTAAATCAATTTCTTGTTTTACGAAACAAATCTCTTGTAGGTAAAGTGTACTTATTTATGCAAAATCAAAAATTAGGGGGATTCATCACCTTATCAAACGTTCTAAACGCTTGATTGAGTTGATTCTATCTTAAAAAAGAGTCCGCATTAACCAGTACACAGTTCCGAAAATAATTATAATATATTTCAATCTAACACCATGAAATTAGCTTTTATGGCGTTTTAATTTATATCCCATTTCCTTCAATGGTTTATATCCTTTAATTTTATAAAAAATGTTACAATGAAATTCCTTTTCCTTAGCTTAATATCCTGTTATTCAGCGTTTTGTCAAACCAAGACGACTGATACGACTCGATCAAAATTATTGAATGATGTCATTGTACAGGGTTACAAAAATAATGAATCTTCTATTAAACAATTACCAGATGTTCATCAAAATTTTATTGTTGCGGGTAAAAAAAATGAAGTAATTTCTGTTCAAAATTTGGACGCAAACATCTCTGAAAAGACAGGAAGACAGGTTTTTGCTAAAATTGCGGGGGCTTTCGTCTATGATATGGATGGTTCGGGCAATCAATTAAACGTCTCAACCCGTGGACTCGACCCACACCGAAGTTGGGAATACAATGTCCGTCAAAATGGAATTATGACCAATTCAGACATTTATGGTTATCCCGCCAGTCATTATTCTGCCCCTTTGGAATCCATCCAAAAAATTGAGTTAATTCGTGGAACGGCATCTTTGCAGTACGGTGCTCAATTTGGAGGGATGATAAATTATGTAACCAAACAAGCGGACACAACCCGAAAAATAAGTTTTGAAAGCATTAATTCAGCGGGTTCTTACGGACTTTTTAGTTCTTATAATGCCATTGGAGGCACAATTGGGAAACTTCGATATTACGCTTATTATCAAAAAAGAGTGTCGGATGGTTATCGAAAAAATGCGAGTTCTGATGCAGAGGCTCAATTTATGAGTTTAGAATATTTATTTAATTCAAACGTAAAATTAAAAGCCCAGTTGGGAAGGAGTACTTATTTGTATAATTCACCTGGCCCTTTGACAGATGCGATGTTCAACGCTGACCCTCGACAGTCGTCTCGGAGTAGAAATTATTTTAGTCCTGATATTTTCCTTCCTTCGCTTTCTTTGGATTGGAAAATCAATGAAACCACCAATCTTAATTGGACGAATTCGGCAGTTTTAGGCAATAGAAGTAGTGTACAGTTGATTGCGTTAGCGAATATTAAAGAAGATTTAACCAAAAACCGACAAGTTGATATTGATAATTTCAACAGTTATAGTTCTGAACTGAAATTAAAGAAATTGTATTCAATTGGCTCATTATCAAGTGTTTTAGTGGGAGGAATTCGGTATATTAACAATGATTTACACCGCCGCCAATTAGGAAAAGGTACGACTGCCTCAGATTATGACCCTTCGATTACGGGCAATTGGGGGAGAGATTTACATTTTAAAACCCAAAACGTTGCTCTGTTTGTTGAAAATTTGATTTACTTAAACCAAAAATTAAGTATTTCACCCGCTTTCAGAATTGAAAGTGGTATTTCAAAAATGGCTGGAACGATTACTTATTTAGCTTCTGAAAAAGTGCCGAATGAAATAAAACACTCCTTCCCTTTATTTGGAATAAATGCCCAATACAAGATTTCACCTACGATTCGGGCATATACGGGTTGGTCGCAAGCCTACCGTCCCGTCATTTTTTCGGATATAATTCCTCCAACGACCTTAGACCGCACAGACCCAAATTTGAAAGATGCTTTTGGATATAATGCTGAGATTGGGGTGAGTGGGACAATAAAAGACCATTTGAGTTTTGATGTAAGTTATTTTCAGATTCAATACAATAACCGTATCGGAAGTTTGATTTTACCCGATGGAAACGGTCAGAATTACGTTTATAAAACCAATCTTGGCAACACACTCACGAATGGAATGGAGGTTTATGCAGAACTAAATGCTTTCAAAACAATTAAAAATCGATTGTCAATTTTCACGGCAACTTCTTATTTTGAAGGGTATTATCAAAAAGGAAACGTAGTAATTAACGGTGAAAATAAAAGCATTGAAGGCAACCGCTTAGAGACTTTACCCCGTTGGATAAGTAGAAATGGAGTCCGTTTTCAGCACAAATCATTGAGCGGAACATTGCAATATAGTTACGTGGCAGATAGTTTTTCGGATGCCATGAATACCGTAATACCAAGTCCAGACGGTGCGAAAGGGCTTGTTCCCGCTTATTCGATTGTTGATTTGAATTTCTCTTTAAAATTTTCTAATAATTATTCTTTACGATTAGGCATAAACAACTTATCTAACGAACAGTATTTTACCAAACGCCCAACGGGTTACCCTGGGGTTGGAGTATGGTCTTCGGACGGGCGAAGTATTGTGGCTACTTTTAGTTTTAAGTTGTAATATTACTAACTACTAAAAACTACCTACTCTTTTACGATTCAATCCGCTTCAACTTCACGTTTTCCATCGGACGAATTACCAAAGGCACTTTCTCAATTTTCACGGCTGAGGTATCTAATCCAAACCATTTATCTTCTGATGATGTAAAATCTTTGATGAAGAAGTAGGCTTTCATAATTGTTCCTTCAAAGATTGATAATTGATTATCGAAAGAAAGAAAACGCTCTAAAACTACAAAACGGAAGTCTCCAATCACATTTTGTTTATTCAAAGATTCGTATCTCGACGTAATATCAACTTCGCCTTTTTTCACCATATCCTCCACCACTTTTCGGAAATAAAGATTTATTTTTTGTTCTACTTTAAACCCTAATTTGAAGTTCACTTTGATAACATCATCCGTTTCAATAACATTTACTTTATATTCCATTGTGTATGGATCATCCATAATGTCCACGTGGACAAACCAATAAATATCCGCTCTTTTTGGACGTTTTTGGAAGATGGAATAAATGATTTTATTTTCAATCTCGCTCATGCGGGCTGCATTTGACATAAAAACTAAGTGCGTAGCGTATTTTGGAATACTCATATCCTGACTCAGTTCTTTCAACGGCTCAATATAATCCGTTAATTTCACGTATTCAGTCAATCGCATTTTGATGATATTGGCTCTGTACCAAATCACCATTAGAGCAATAATTGCCGAGGCAATAAATAATGATACATAACCGCCGTGGGCAAATTTGCGAAGGTTTGCCACTAAAAATGCTCCCTCAATAGTGACATAAACAACGATAAAGCCAACTACCCACCACATATCAACTTTTTTGATGTGTAGATAATAGGCAAATAAAGAAGTCGTCATTAACATCGTTAGCGTGATTGCCAAACCATAAGCTGCTTCCATATTGGCAGATTCTCTAAACCATAAAACTACGCCTATACAACCCATCCAAAGAAAAATATTCATACTTGGAACGTATAGTTGTCCCTTTTGGTCGGATGGATAATGCAAACGAACTTTGGGCCAAAAATTCAAACGTATCGCCTCTGAAACCAAGGTAAACGAACCCGAAATCAAAGCCTGACTGGCAATTACTGCGGCTGCCGTGGCAATAACAATTCCCCAAATCAAGAACCATTCTGGCATTAATTCAAAAATTGGTTTACGTCCGTTTAAGAGTTCTCCGTTATGAGTCAATAACCATGCACCTTGTCCGAAATATTGAAGTAACAAGCATATTTTTACAAATATCCAACTGATTCTGATGTTTCCACGTCCGCAATGTCCTAAATCTGAATAAAGAGCTTCTGCTCCCGTTGTACAAAGAAACACTGCTCCCAAAGTCCAGAAACCGCTATCTCCACCGTGCGAATTTGTCAATAATTCATATCCATAATAAGGCGAAAGAGCTTTAAAGATTGTCCAATCCTGAGCAATCCAATACGTTCCCAAAATAGCTAACATCGAAAACCAAACCAGCATAACGGGTCCAAAAGCACGTCCAACCACCTTCGTTCCAAACATTTGGAATAAGAAAAGTCCCGTAATAATAGCAATTACGATAGGAACAGTTTGAAGGTCTGGATAAAGTTTTAGAAGTCCCTCAACTGCCGAAGCTACGGAAATTGGTGGCGTAATGACACCATCGGCTAATAGCGTTGCGGCTCCAATAACGGCTGGAATGGTAAGCCATTTTGCGTGCCTACGAACAAGGGCAAAAAGAGCTAAAATACCACCTTCACCACGGTTATCTGCCCGAAGAATCAGAATTACGTATTTAATCGTTGTTTGAAGGGTGAGTGTCCAGAAGATGCAAGACAAAGCTCCCAAGACCGTGCGTTCATCAATCGCTTCTTTATCGATGATAGACTGCATAACGTACAACGGAGAAGTTCCGATGTCGCCGTAGATAATTCCCATCGCCACCAGCAGACCCGCTGCGGTGGCTTTGTCCATGCTTTTGTGTTCCATAAAAGGACTCGAAGTGTAATGTCAAAAATATTTAATAAAATTCCTTGAAATATTACAATTATTTAGGGTTAATAAAATTTGAAGAGACAATATTACGATTGATTCAGTATCAAAAGCAAATATAATACCTGTTATGAATTATTTGTTACCAAATTTACCTATCAACCTCCCCCATCACCAAATCCATTGACCCAATTATCGCCACTAAATCCGCCAGCATTGCTCCACGACTTATTTCTGGAATGATTGACAAATTATGCAACGAACACGAACGGGCTTTTAGGCGTACAGGAATATCTGAACGCCCATCTGTACGAAAGAAAAAGCCTAATTCTCCCTTTGCACTTTCGGCACGAGCATAAAAATCCATCGCTTGTGGACGAATTTTCTTTGGAACT
>JAYVRF010000176.1:0-16819 GCA_043756925.1 Arcicella sp.
ATGATTTATACATTTCGGAGAAAAATAATTCGGAGAAAATTTCAGGATTGGGCTTAATGTTGCCTTGTTCTACCTCCATTACCGACCATGAAATAGACGAAGTGACTAATAGTATTTTCACCTTTTATCAACCCTAATTTTATGAAAAACTTACCCTCCAATTTACCAATATCCGCCATAATAATGGCAGGAGGCAAAGGAACAAGGCTTTTACCATTAACCTCAAGCATTCCAAAACCCCTTCTCAAAATTAATGGTAAACCCATTATTGAAGGTATTATTGACCTACTTTTTAAATATAACATCACAGATATTTCAGTGTCAGTATGTTATTTAGCGGAAACTATAGTTGAGTTTTTGGAAAGTGATTCATCGTATTCAAATATCAATATCCTCCACGAAAATTCTCCCCTTGATGATATTGGGATTTTGGGGGCTTGCGAAAGAAATCTGTTCATATACGATACGATTTTAGTTATTAATGCCGACTTATTTACGAACATCAATTTATCCGATTTTTATTTTAGTTTCTTGACAAATCATGCCGATATGTCAATTGCAACTTTCATGTACAAAACTCCTTTGCCTTACGGACTTATCAGTTCTGAAAATGGAGAAGTGATTCGGATTGACGAAAAACCAATCTTAGAAATGGAAGCAAATGGTGGAATTTATCTGTTAAAAAAAGAACTTATAGATTTAATTCCAATCAATAAACCGTACAAGGCATGGCAATTAATCAACAAATTATTGATAGAAAATAGCCATAAATTGCGGGTATTTTTGATTGAGGATATTTGGATTGATATTGGCTCAAAAGAGAACTATGCCTATGCGGAAAAGGTGGTGAAGGCGTAGTTTACAGTAGTGAGTAATGCAGGAGGCAGTAAATAGTACAAAGCATATAATTTTATAATTTGCTACAACTGCCTTCTAAAATACTGCCGACTACAATTCAATCTCCTCCCCTTCTTTCAAAGGTGGAATTTCGATGGATGCAAAAACTGAATCAATATGAGCAGCGTATTCTGCGGTATCATCAATGAAAAATTCAAGATTTGGTACAATGCGAACTTGATTTTTGATTTTATTACCCAAAATACCTCTAATTACCTTCGTTTTTTCACGAATATCTTGAAGTAATCCTGGCTTGTCATTCGTTAGCATGAAACTCAAATAAGTACGAGCAATGGATAAATCGGGAGTCATTTTTACGTCTGCAATTGTTACAAAGGCATTCCCGAAGGTATTTTTCATGTCTTTCTGAAAAATTTCGCTTAAATCTTGCATGATTAATTTAGCGAATTGTTGTTGTCTTTTTGATTCCATTATATTGATATAGAGTAGGTTTAATTATACCTCGTTCTATTTTTGTACGTTCTAATTCACAAATTTCGGAATTATTTTTTTAAACCCTGCATTTTTCTCTTTCTACCTCATTTATTTAGAAAGATTATTTTAAAACCCGTTTAAATCTTATTTTTTTATGAAACTTACCAAAATCTCAAAATTCCAAAATTCTTTAAAATTATTACTTACAACCAGTTTTTTGTCGGTAGTATTCCTTTGTCTTCAATGCGTAAACGAAAAACCCGTCGCTCAAACCACTAAAAAGACAGTTCCAGTCGCTGCAAAAACGGAAGACAAAGGTCCTGCATTGAAAATAGAATCGCCCAATGCAGGAACGTCGGAGGTTGTTACAGCTTTCCCTGCCACATTAAGTACCATTCCAGTGGAAAAAAGTAACGATACTTTTTCGCCACATCTTTTTTCAGATGTAATTTATCCAACTTCGCTGAATAAAAATTTAGGGTTTTATTTACCTAATTGGATAGTTACGCTTCATACAACTTTATCGAAAGTCTATACCCAGAAAAAAATTCCGTTGAGAAATAGAGGCATTTGGGGTTCGGTTGACTATCACGAACACAGCAAAGAAGGTTCGGATTGGAATTTTTTCATTGATCCAGATAAAGGAAAAGCATATCCCAATAATTTCAATACTCGTAAAAGCATAAATATGAATAATTTTTCATCGGCTTTACCCATCGAAAAACGTTTGCAAACGGGCGGAGTAGATTTGAATGATTGGGACAAAAAAACCGATGCAGATCTTGCTGAAATGGGAAAAAGTGCTGCTCGTTCAACCGAATTTGGGGACTATTATTTACCTGGAAAACAACGCATTGGATTAGTAGATATTGATTGGGAAAATAATTATGAAAACGGTTCTAATCCACGAAAATCTTTGCGTTTTATTAAGTCGCTTTGTGATAATTTGCAAGGAATTTTTCAGGCAATGTACGTCCATCCGATTATTGCAGAAGTAGGTAATTTAACCAAAAATGGCTATCCAGATGAAACTGGCAGGGTTAATCCAAGTCATATCAATCCGATTTATACGAGCGTTCAGAACTTTGATGGCATTGATTATCGGGTAACAGATTCCGAAAACTTCGCTCCACTTTTAGAGATTTCACACTACGGCGAAACTGCTATGCACGGCTATAATGACGGCGTGAGAACCCTCAATGCCTATGGGAAAAATTCGAATATCGAACACTATTTAGCAAGGGTTGTAAGCATGGCGGAAAAGAATTATTCCTACCTTCACAGCATTAAAAAAGATTTGTGTTTCATTCAAGCTAAATTGATTTGCGATCGAGTAACAGGCTGGCAATATAAAGATGGAAACCGAAAAGATGGTGGAACAAAAATTGGTTTTGGGGGATATTTAACCCGTGACCAAGCCTTTAAATCAACAATGTCGGTATTCTTTTCAGGATTGCATTTTCATGAATGGAATCGCCCCATTCCAAACTTAAACTCAGATGCCTATAATGGTTTTCAGTTTGCTTTGAATTTGTTGGGAACAAGGAAAAAGTTTGCAAATAATGAAAATGTTTCGGCGGTGGATATGAGAACGCCACAGGCAGAATTTCATTTGTGGAAATCTAAGTATAAATTTGCAGGAGAGAGCAATTATCGTCAAGAGAAAGGCTATGAATTGAAGGATAATACGGATAATTTATTGATCAGAACCATGCGGATGGGCAGTAAATTGGCAATTTTAGTTATCAATCCGTATAACGTTGCTTCAAAATTTAATATAACCGTTGCTTGTACGGACGAAGGAAAGAATTTTGAAAAGACCTTCTCAGCCTCAGATTGGCAATCTTGTTATCCAAATGATGCTCGTAAGGATTATATTTTTGATATTGTTGAATTAAGGTAATTTCGTTGTTATTGTCATTGCGAGGCACGAAGCAATCTTTACGATTGATGGAAAAGAGTTTATAATTTTCTTCTCATAAATAAATAGATTGCTTCGTGCCTCGCAATGACAAACGTCAAACATCGAATCATGAACATCAAAAATCGGAGAAAATGCTTAGTTATTTTAAGGTAAATGCAGTTTACCAGATATTTAGTTTGTTGATTTTACTCATTTTGGTGCGTCTACCCGTTTATTTGGTGGGTTTGCCCCAACTGATTCCAGAATTGCAATGGATGCTTGTGGGCGAACAAATCAATAAAGGTTTTGTGATGTATTCCGAAATTTGGGATAATACCGCTCCACTTTCTGCCTTGGTTTATGCGGGATTGGATGGACTTTTTGGACGCTCGCAAATAGTTTATCAAGTTGCGGCTTTAACTTTTGCTTCAATTCAGGTTATTTATTTCAACGTAATGATAAATAATCGTGATGTTTTATCGAAGAGAAATTACATTCCAGGATTAATCTACCTACTTTTTCTCAATATTTCCTTTGATTGTTGCACACTTTCGCCCGTATTGATGGCAACCACATTTGTGTTGATGTCTTTTGGAACTCTGGTCAGACAAATTAGCCGTTTGCAATCAACCGATGAAGTTTTTGAAATTGGCTTTTTGATTGGTATTGCCTCCCTATTCCATCCCCCTGCCTGCATTTTTATTCTCTGGGCGATGGCTTCTTTGGTTTTTTTTAGTGGTGCTAATATTCGTCAATATTCATTGGCTATTTTTGGTTTTTTATTCCCATTATTATTAACGGCTTTATACTTTTATCTTGATGGTACTTATTCGGCATTTTATAGAAATTTCGTCTCTTCTGTATTCCAAATAAGACAGTATAATCTCAACGATTTTAAGTCATTATTATTAACTTTGATTATTCCTTTTAGCTTGGGAATATTAGGATTTTTGAGATTGATAAATACCTTTGGTTTTAATAATTTTCAAGTACGTTGTCAACAAGTAATGATGCTCTGGGCGATTGCTGGTGTAGTTTCCATTGGATTAATGCCCTTTTTAGCCCCAATGCAATTCATTCTTTTTGTGCCAGCCTTAGCCTTTTTTACCATCAATTTTTTTAACGCTCTCAAGAAACAATGGTTGGCAGAATTGATATTTTTGGGCGTTTTCAGTACCGTATTATTGATTCATTATCAGGCAGTTTACTCAACTGGAAATGGCAGTTTTGAACAATTGGAAAATTTAAAATTATCCGAAAAATCAGACGTAAAAATTAAAAATAAAAAGATTTTGGTTTTAGGAAATGGCATGGAGGAATACAAGAATAATTACGCTGCCACGCCCTATTTAAACTGGAATTTAGCAAAATATGAATTAGAAAATCTTGATAATTATGATAATGTAATCAGTATTCTCAGGAATTTTGAAAAAGATTCTCCCGATATTATTATTGATAAAGTGAACCTCGCCCCCAAGTTATTTAAACGAATTCCAGCTTTGGAAAGACGGTATAAATTAGTGGAGAAGGGGGTTTATAGAAGGGTTTAATTCGATTTTATTGTTCGATGTTCGGATTTAAAAACCAAAATTAGACTTTGAATAATAAAAATCGAACATCAAACAACATAAATCGAACAACCATGAAAGCCTACAATCCCCTTTGGTCAGAAAATGACTTTATTCAAAAAACTGCCCAAAAATGGTTAAAACAAGGGTTTTTGAGCAAAGAGCAATCTTCGGGAATTGAGAAATCCCATTCCCACGACTATTACGACCCAAATATTTTTCTTAAAATTGGGCTTTTCGTTTTCACGATTCTGGCAGCAGGTGTCTCGGTTAGTTTGATGTCCATTTTCTTTATTAGTGTTTATGAAACTAATCTCAATGCCGCATTTGTCATTCAGAGTTTAATTATTGGCGGCGTTTTCTTTTTACTTCTCGAAAATCTAATTAAAGGACGGAAATTATATCATTCAGGCGTTGATAATGCCTTGATTTACATGGCTTTGGGAGCATTTTGCACGGCTATCTATTTCTTATTTGAAAATTTGAATCCTCCCACTTGGCTTTTCTTAATGCTTTTTCTTCCGCTTTTTATGGCCACAACCATTCGTTACGCAGAGTCAGTTGCTTGCACTTTGACTTATTTTCTAATCTTGGGCATTTTTGTAACGATTGCTTTGGAATCATTTTGGGGTAAAACTTTACTGCCTTTTATTGTGATGATTGTGTCGGCAGGAATGTATTTTGCGGTAAAAAAAATATCAACTCGTAAGGATTATTTATACTACGAAACTTGTCTAACAATTCTCAAAACGCTTTCATTAATTACCTTTTATTTAGGTGGAAATTATTTGATTGTGAGAGAAGGAAATGCTTTGATTAATAATTTATCTTTATCAATTTCGCCCCAAGTGGCTTTTGCTCCGACGTTTTATTTTTTTACGACCGTAATTCCAATGGCGTATATTTTCTTCGGTCTTCGCAATCGTAACCGTTTGATGTTAATTTTAGGATTAATTACTTTGGGATTTTCAATCTTTACCTACAAATTTTACTTCTCAATTCTTCCAGTGGAAATTGCTTTGACCGTTGGAGGAGTTCTATTAATTGCCCTTGCGGGTGGATTGATTCATTATCTCAAAACAATAAAACACGGTTTCACTTACCAACCCGACGATGAATTTGAAGGTTTTAATTTAGAAGCCATGTTGATGTCTCAATTAGTTCAATCTAAAATCCCCCAACAAGGTGATACATTTCGTTTTGGTGACGGAGATTCGGGCGGTGGTGGTGCTGGGGGGAATTATTAATATAAAAATAAATTTCATAACTATTCAATGATAATTGAATTAAAAACTCGCATTTTATTGACTTATTTCGTGAATTCTTGTCAAAAATGTATATTTGGGCTTAGTTATTAGTCATTGGTATAATAGTTATTGATGTCTTGGTCATTAAAGATTAGTCATATTTGGCTTTATCCACCAATAACTAACAACAAATCCACCATTAACTAATAATAAATAACTGAAAAATAATGCAAACGGTCAATTCTTATAATTTTGCAGGCAAACGTGCCTTAGTTCGGGTAGATTTCAATGTTCCTTTGAATGAACGTTTTGAAATCACGGACGATACTCGCATCAAAGCGACGATTCCGACCATCAACAAAATATTGAACGATGGTGGTTCAGTCGTTTTAATGTCCCATTTGGGTCGTCCGAAAGATGGACCAACGGACAAATATTCGTTAAAACACCTTGTAAATCCACTTTCTGTCGTGTTTGGTCGCCCCGTGAAGTTTGCGGATGATTGCATCGGTCAATCTGCCATCGACCAAGCAATTACTTTACAAGCGGGTGAAATTTTGTTATTGGAAAATCTTCGTTTTTATAAAGAAGAAGAAAAAGGAGATGTAGCATTTGCTGAAAAACTCTCAAAATTAGGGGATGTTTGGGTAAATGATGCCTTCGGAACGGCTCATAGGGCTCATGCTTCAACGGCAGTTATCGGACAATTTTTTAAACGGACGGCGAACCGTGACCGTATTTCTGGTTTTGTAATGCAAGCCGAAATTGAAAATGCTCAGAAAATATTGGAACACGCTGAAAGACCTTTCACTGCCATTATGGGTGGTTCAAAGGTTTCGGATAAGATTTTATTGATTGAAAAATTATTGGATAAAGTAGATAACCTCATCATCGGTGGTGGTATGACTTATACGTTCACGTTGGCAGAAGGTGGAAAAATCGGAAAGTCAATTTCTGAGCCTGATAAAGTAGAATTGGCAAAAGATATTTTGAAAAAAGCGGTAGAAAAAGGCGTGAAAATTTATATGCCCGTTGATAATTTGTGTGCGGATGATTTCTCAAACGATGCCAATCGTCAAGTGGTAAAAACGGGTGAAATTCCAGATGGATGGCAGGGTTTAGACATTGGTCCAGAGACGGTAAAATTATTTAAAACTGTCATTGAATCTTCGAAAACAGTGCTTTGGAACGGCCCAATGGGTGTTTTTGAATTTCCTAATTTTGCCAACGGAACAAATGCCATTGCGGATGCAGTCGTGAAAGCTACGGAAGAAAACGGTGCATTTTCCTTAATTGGTGGGGGAGATTCTGCCGCTGCGGTGAACAATGCGGGCTACGGCGACCGTGTTTCGTACGTATCAACGGGTGGAGGAGCTTTGTTGGAATATATGGAAGGGAAAGTATTGCCTGGCGTTGCGGCATTGATGTAGATGATAGAGGATAGTTTATAGAGAACAGAGAAAGAGTTTAACGGCTATTCTCAGTTCTCTATAATTTATCCTTTATCAATTACTCACCCCAGCCCCAACTCCTTGTTTCAATCCTCCTCTCAAATCCAATTTCTTAGCATTTCCTTAATAGCCATTTGGTAAGGTTACGGTATGTCCATTTTCAAAAATGGCATCGTAGGCGGCAGATGGTATTTGTCCCCCCGTCCATGTGGTAGCAGTGTTCCAATTGCCCAAATTTAAATAATCATTTCCCATCCGAATGCCCCAAACTACGCTCTGGACACACAATATCCCGCACAATTTGCTTCAATTCTTTGGCTTCTGGGAAGTGTCCTTCACGCTTGCGATCGAAGATGAGTTGGTCGTCCAAAATGACTTGAAAACGTCCCGATACTTCACTCGGGCGAAGACTTACCTCCAATAAATCCTCTTCAAAAGTAGTCAATAATTCTTGCGCCAACCAAGCCGAACGCATCAGCCAACGGCATTTTGGACAATATTCAATAGTTATTTTTGATTTCATTTTGATAGGGCGTTAAAGGTTTTTATCTTGAACGAAATTATAAAATTTACACTTCACATACAATTAAAAAAACCAATCCATGACCATAGAATTAAGAAGTGACACCTTCACAAAACCAAGTCCAGCCATGTTGGAAGCCATGTTTTCGGCAGAAGTTGGTGATGATGTTTTTGAGGAGGATTACACCGTGAAAACCCTCGAAGAAAAGACCGCAAGAATGTTTGGTTACGAAGCAGGACTTTTTTGTACTTCGGGAACGATGACCAATCAAATTGCCATAAATGTTCACGTTAATCAGGGTGATGAAGTGATTTGTGATGCCCTCTCGCACGTGTATTTGTATGAAGGCGGAGGAATTGCGGCAAATTCATCGGCTTCCGTTAATTTATTGCAAGGCAATCGTGGGCGATTATCGGCTCCTCAAATTTCGGAGGCAATTCATGAAGATAACGTTCATTACCCCATTTCAAGATTAGTTTCTTTGGAAAATACGGTCAATAAAGGCGGAGGTTGCTATTATCAATTAGCTGAAATTCAGAAGATTAAGACAATTTGCGAGGAGAAAAATATGGCTTTGCATTTGGACGGTGCAAGACTTTTTAACGCCTTAGTCGAAACCCAAGAAAATCCTTTGGAATATGGTAAAGTATTTGATTCCATTTCAATATGTTTATCAAAAGGCTTAGGAATTCCTGTGGGTTCGGTGCTTTTGGGTACATCGGAATTCATCAAAAAAGCCCGAAAAGTTCGCAAACGTTGGGGCGGCGGTTGGCGACAAGCAGGATATTTAGCTGCCGCAGGAATTTATGCCTTAGAAAATAACATTGAAAGATTGAAAGAAGACCACGCTCGTGCCAGAGAAATTGGTAAAATTATGGAAGGAATTTCGGAAGTTGAAGAAATTTATCCCGTTGATACAAACATTGTAATTTTCAAATTAGACGATAAAATTTTAGTTTCCGATTACGTACAAAAATTGAATGAGAAAGGCATAAAAGCCTCTCCGTTTGGAAAACATTTAGTACGTTTTGTAACGCATTTGGATTTTACAGATGAGCATTTAGGGGAGTTTAGGAAAAGAGTTTTGATTTGATATTATTTATACGTTTTCAAAGTAAGAATAATAAAAAATTCTTTGTTTTCTCAAAGAATTTTTTAGGTAGAAATTAAGGATATTAAAACAAAAAACAGGCAATTCTTGATTTGAATTGCCTGTTTTGTTTTTAGAATATTACAGAGATTTATGAGATTCTATTTCAACTTTTACTTCTTTCTGCCGTTGTCTGTGTCCTCACAGACAACATACTCATTCCTCAAACATCTTTTTCAAAAAATAAGTGAATATAAATCGCACCTCCAAAATTAGTAGAATTTGTGGAGATTAATTTATAACCATTGGAAGCATATTCATCCAATTTTGCCTGAATATCTATTTTAGATTTCTTTGCAATGTGTCCTGAATCAAGCGTGAGTTTTGTGTAAAAAATTAAGGATTCAACTTTGTAATCTTTCATCATGATATGATTTTTTTTAGAATTTGATAGATAAATAATGAACATTTACCACCTCATATATTTACGCTAAAGTTATATATGCTTTACTGTAAAAGCTAATTTATTGGATGAATAATTTGCTTAAACTTCCCCATTTATATCGAATAAAAAAACAGGCAATTCTAATTTGGGGTTGCCTGTTTTTTTCAAATTCTTGACTGAATCAAATTTTTACAGCACCAATCTATTTTGAGTAACAGAAGGGTATTTTGTTTTTTTCAAATAATATGTTTAGCTTAGATATTGCATAAATCACCCACTTTTGTATGAAAATCCACCTATGAATTACCCGTTTTCCTTCTGATAAAATCAAATAGATTTTTTTGAAAATGAACAAATTACGTTTATATGAATACTTAAACTATTGATTACCAAGTATTTATATGAAAAAAAGCAAGTTATAAAAGATACATTTTTCATAATTACAACCAATTTTCAGATGAAAAAAATATTTCTTCTTAGCTTTCTCGTCGTTACGATGACTACGAAAGCCCAAGTTTATAGAGAGCGTATAGGGTTTACGCTGGAAAGCATCGCCGACATAAATATTGGGTGGATGAAAATTTATAATCACCCAAATCCACCAACAGCAAAAACCTTGGGTAATAGGGTTTACAGTGCTAAACAAATTGGATATAGCCAGCAATTTGTGGAATGGATGCAACAGTCTTACCTACCCAAAGGTTGCTTAGGGGATGCAAAATATTACCAAAATGCTATTCCAAAATTCAGCGGTACGAATAGTATCGAAGGTAATGCCATTAATGAACATTTAGCGGCTTTACCTCATTTGTACGGTGCATTTTCAAGAATGTATATGTTTTTGAAAAAGGATGAGAGTGGAAAATTTGTACCACAAAATAATTTTGCGGAGTATTGGCGAATTGAAGCAAATCAATTGCAATACATCAGTAAGCCTGTATCGTTTATTTCGAGTGCTGACGAATATTATTTCTTACTGCCAGATTTTCGTGGCAATTCAAAAGGATACAATAATGACGACAAAGCTGCAAGCAATTTAATGGACTTTGATAAATACTTTAAGGCGTACAAACATTTTTACGTTCCACCAAAAATTATTGATGACCACCAGCAATATGTTGTAATAATGACAAAAGACAATGAATTGCCATTTGAAAAAATAACCATCGGCGATTTTTTTACCCAAGCCGAAAAACAATTCCCAAACTGGCAAAAAATAAGCCCAGTATCAGCAGAAAATTTTGCATTAGCTCAAAAAAATCTCGCTCGGTTAAAAGAAGAATACAAACTTAAATGGAATGATATTGCCGAAATTAAACTTTCCAGTAATCAAATTATGTTGCAATATTTTGTGAATGCAAAGGAAGGCAACACGGATATATTTGATAATAGAGATATTTACGGGAAAGAAGGAACAATTCCGACTTTTCCAATCTTGAAAGTAAAAAAAGCTGCCTTAGAACTTTGCAAAACAGATCAGCCACAATGGCTTGTAATCAGATGGACGATGGGAATGCCTAATGAATCATATAATAAATATTTACACGAATCAATCATTCGTAATTTTAATTTTGATTTTGTGTATAATTATTTTTTTGGAATCAATAAGGTTATTGAAGGTTATAAGCCACTTAGATTACCTGATGGTAAGTAAAATTTAGGTTTTTTTCCGTAAGACACCAGCTATGGACACATAATCTTGCAAGATATTCATAAAATTTGAATGAGCAAAAAACGCCAAACTTTGTCATTGCGAGCAAAATAAACCAATCTGTTAGTTCACAAGAAGGAGATTTTAAACGCTTTTGCATCAATCAGATTGGTTTAACGAAATTCTGATTAGCGCCTTGAAATGGCAAGAAATCAAACATTTTTGTAGTTGCAGTACGTTCAGAGGGATTTTGATAAGCGTAACTTGGCAAAAGCTGAGCTATTGCGGGAACCATTTTTTTGAATTTATATTTCTTTCCTAAATTCAGAAACGAGCGGACGCTCTGCGAAGTTTTAGGTCGTAGTGGACGCTACGACCAGTCACTTGAATAATACTCTTTTTCTATATCAACCCAGTTATATGCTTCATGTTCTCTATTTAATTGGTTAAAGAAATTAGATTTTATTTTAATCAATCCTCTACCAATATATTTTTCTTGAAAATCTTTGATAGAATCTATCTCTTTTACTTCATTATTTTCAAAGTTGGCAACTCCACAACCCTCAGCATTTAAAATTTCATCACTATGGTTGCGATTTTTAATAAAATCTTTTAGATACCACAAAATAAAGTCATTATAACTTGTTTTAAATCCATGTGCTAAGTCAAAACCATTTCCAATAATTACTAACTTGTTGCTCATTGCTTCCATTTTTATCTGTTGTTTTATTTCAACCCATTTCTCTTGACCTCCTCAAAATCAATCTCGTCCAAAATCACCCCATCCTCAAAAACCGTCCGCATAATATCTTCTCCATCTTCTTGCAGGGCTTTTGTTGTATATTTAGCGTGCTCTTTTACCAATTTCAAACGCCCTCTTTTGCTCTTTTTATCATGATCAGTAATTGGATCTTTATATACGTCTCGGTCTTCGTCATTGATGGTGGCACAACTACATTTAAAGGCAAATTTTTGGGTGTCTCGATGTACTTTTTGCAACAACGCTCCACCCATGCCAAAACCAACGTTATCCGCACTCCAACCGTGTTTTTTGAGGTGTTCCAAAATCTCTCCAATGCTCTCATAGTTTACCCCATCACCTTGTATAATTCTAATTTTTGGGTTCAAAACTTTATAGCCTTTTTCATTGACAGTATAGCCAATTTTTTCAGCTAAAATCTCAGTACATTTCAAAACAACATCCTTTGGTTCGCCACTGTCTGGACGAACTACCAACGTCCCATTTCTACCCAAAATCTCCGCCTTTAAAACCTCTCCCCAAAGATGTTCACAGGCGTTATAAATGTCGTAACTATCACTCACCACCGCCACCAATCCTTCGGGATATTGGGTTAGCATATTTCGGTAGGCATCCACTTCATTTTCCTCGCCCCAACTCGTGATCGTGCTATGTTCAGCAGCAGGAATACTGAACCCAAACATTTCGTCAGTATTGTAATATTCTTGAATAAAAGTCAATGCCGCAACTGTATCTGTACCCATAAAATTAACCAAATGAGCCGCTCCTCCAATCCCTGCACTTTCAACGCTACTTACACCCCTAAAACCAAAATCATGAAGTTTGAAATCTATCGTTTCGGGAGTACCCGTTTCTTCT
Organism: Arcicella sp.; assembly: GCA_043756925.1. GTDB lineage: Bacteria > Bacteroidota > Bacteroidia > Cytophagales > Spirosomataceae > Arcicella. Next base: position 12,829 of record JAYVRF010000176.1, read on the forward strand.
AAATATTTAATAATCAATGATTTAGATTCTCTACTAATTGTTGCTACTGTACAAGGATACCATAATTGCATCAGTAAAGTTTCCAAGAAATTAGTGAGCCAAAAGCAATTTGGGTCGGTGTTTTCGATGGTCAGCATCACATTATGCGTAGGAATAACCATTCCTTCTGGCACAGCCTTTATACGGATGGGAAGGTGTCCATCGTGTGTATGCAAGATATATTCCCAACCTTCTTTATTGAATAATGTTGAAGTGCCAAAATGAGCCGCATAAATCTTTGCAGCACGATCAATTTTTGCTTGACTAACCACTTTTCCTGCCAAATATTCTTTCAGTAAATACTGTAAACCAAAGAAAGTTACGCCCTGAAATTCACCTCCACGACTTTCAAAATAACTGTAAATTTGACTGGTTCCCGCAGGATATTGTTTATAATGACTTAGTTTGTAACTATCGGTCAAAAGTATGATATTGGGTTGCATAATTTTTAATGTTTGAAACTTAAAACCCCACGTCCAAAACTTTTTTTTCAAGCATTGGACGTGGGGTCAAAGATTATTCTGATAATTTTACTGCGAAAGTTCCTCTCCACCCTTGGCAAAAATAATCTTCAAACCAGGGTCTTTTGCCGTGCTTACATTTTGAAGCATCAACTCATTATTTCCTCCGGTCAACTTCCAAACGGTCATTTTAGAAATCCCTTTTCCTTGACCGTACTTTTTGTCGAAATAGCCTTTAAACTCACTCATCAAACTATCCACCGCCACTTGCTTTTCAATAAAAATATCTACTGAAATGGCACTAATTTTATTTTCTGAATCATTTACGTAAAGAATATCGGCAAAATTTAAGTCAGTATCATCAAAATATTCTGTATAACTTTTTCCATTATTAGGTTGTATTTCAGAAAGCGGGGCTGATTCAACGATGGCATTCATTTCATCACCAATGCTCAAACCACGAACCATACCTGCATTGGTTTTAAAAATAGCATTGAAAGTTAGACTGTAATTTTCAAGATTGTTTATCTGAGAAGTCGAATCGGTAGTAATAATCGCATCAGATTCTGCGGTCTGTTTTTTATCTTGGCAAGAAATTTGAGCAAGTACAAATAATAATGAAGCAAAGTAAGCGAACGTTTTTTTCACGGGTTAATGGATTTTGAATAGTTTGTAATCACATAATAAACTTTCATAACAATGGTCTAAGAGATTAAAAATCTCATTCAGAACGATAATTAATTTTTCCTTGTTTGAGAGATTGTAATTAGATTAACAAAATTATCAAAAAAACAGCAAAGATATGTAGTAGCCATTCATTAGTTTGAAGCATTCAGTTATTTGTAGGAATTGAAAATAAATTAATTAAGCCTGTTTTGATAACTGCACACTGAAAACTGGTATTACTGCCTATTTATATCACCCAATCATGTGATACCATCACATCAAAATTTATTGTAATATTGTTATACAAACACAAACACGCTTTGTTTACCAAATGAATCCTACCGCCATACGAATAATAGTTTATGAAGATAATCCTGATTTAAGAGAAAGCCTTTCAGTATTATTACGTGGTTCGATGGGATTTGAATTAATTGGTACCTTTGTGAATTGTGAAGGAATAGCCCAACAAATGGTTGATTTACACCCAGACGTTGTTTTAATGGATATTGATATGCCTGTTGTGAACGGCTTGAAGGGTTTGAAAACCATCAAACAGGTTGCGCCACAGGTCAACGTACTAATGTTTACGGTCTTTGAAGATAATGAAAACATTTTTGAGGCAATCTGTTCAGGGGCAGTGGGTTATCTATTAAAAAGAACTCCTCCCGTTAGGCTTTTAGAAGCAATAAACGATGCATACAACGGTGGAGCTCCGATGACCTCGAGCGTTGCCCGCAAGGTTTTGCAGATGTTGCCACCTCAACCAAGAGTTGCCGATAATGTTTCGTATAAATTAACGGAACGTGAAACAGAAATCTTGAATTTGTTAGTGAAAGGAAATAGTTATAAAATGATCGCCGATAAATGTGGCATTAGCATGGATACTGTGCGGTCACATATCAAAAAGATTTACGATAAGTTGCACGTTCATTCGCAAACAGAAGCCGTTGCGAAGGCAATTCATGAGAACATAGTTTAGAAATATCACCTTATCATGTGATTGTATGATAAGAATAAACCTTGCAACTTTGCGTCACTTACTAACCACCAGATAGATATTTTATGGTACTAAACTAAAACTATCATGGTAACAGCATTAGCTAATGGAAACTCATTTGTAGTTCAAAATTTTGCAAAAGATTTTAACTCTTACGTGAAGGGAAATTTATCTCTGAAAGAACCAACTATTTCGCTACCAATTTCGTGCAAAAAAACAATTTTGGTGGCTTGGAAAGACATCAGTCATCTTGAAGCAATCAGCAATTACACAATGTTTTACTTCGATAATGGAAAAAAATTGTTGGTATCACGTACGATGAAAGATTTTTTAGCTAAATTGGATGCGGAATTATTTGTTCGAGTTCATAAATCATTTGCAATTAATTTGAACTACTTAATTCAGTTTGATGTTAAAGAGGAAATGTTCGTCCAATTGAAAGACGGAAAGAAAATTTCGGTTTCAAGAAGAAAGAAAAAAGATTTTTTAGAAAAAACTAAGAGTTATTTAGGGATTTTAGAATTTTGTTAGTTAATATTGTGCTACAATAGCACATGAGTTAAAAAGAAATTAGTGGTTAGGTATTTAGGAAACGGGGGCAATCTTTGTTGCCCCATGTTTTTAAAACCCGACCAACAAAGATATTTAAGATAATAGGTGTAGAACTATTAATTTGCACAGGGGGACGTTTTTAACGTCTCCTTTTGTCTTTTATAGCAGTTTGGTCAATTATCAATCAACATTACTCTGCAAATATTCAGTTCAATTTTTATGAAATAACTGTTAATTTATAATTGTTCCCTGTTAATTGTTTAAAACTCCCTCCCAATCCCAAATACAAACCCTCTTTCTTTGCGGTCGTTAAAAGTGTAGTTGAAGCGAACTACCATGTTGTAATACGTTACAAAATCAAGCCCGAAGCCTGCACCGTAGATTGAACGATTTGATAATTTACTTCTATTTTCTGTGGCGTTAAAACTTTTCACGTAACCATAATCCAAAAACACATTTGGATAAATCCCGATTGGAACGGTATTGAATTGTTTTATTTTCAAAAATTTGAAATGAAAATTGTTGTTTTCTAACTGATATTTAAAATTATTTCTCGCTAAAAAAAAAGAATTTCCATCTATCACGTACAATTCATATCCACGCACCAATTCCTGAAAATATCCTAATCCACGAGTATTATAAAATGATTGTTTTTCTGGAAAAGAAATTTTTGCTTTTAGGTTTAATCCGTAAAATAATTTTTTTGTAATTGGCTTATACCAAGCATATCCTCCCGTGATTTCTAATTGATTAATATCATCATTCAGTAAAAGCCCTGATTTGTTGATTAATAGTTCATAACGCTTTCCACGCAAAGGATAAGCCACATTATCACGAAAATCATAATTGAAATAATAACTCAATTGAAAGTATTTTTGAGAAACTCGATTATCCAGAAAATAGTCAGGATTTAATTTTGCGACGGTGTCGGCAATTGAATTATTGTTATATCGTAATTCAAGCGTATGATTATCATAAAAACCATACCGCTTTTTCATGAAAATTGCTCCCGAAAACCGTTTACGTAATATTTCTGAGGAACTTTTAAAATAAAATAAAGTGTCATAAAGACTCTTAAATGCAAGATTTTTATTGGTAATATAAGCCAAACTAAATCCTACGCCTGTTTTCTGAGCCTTATCTATGTATGGAATTCGATAACCTACATCTATTCTTTGAGTAAAACCAGATTCAAGTCGAAGATTGATTCTTTCTGCCCGTCCTCTGAAATTACTGTGAATCAAATCAATTCCGTAAGTTGTTCTACTCAAATCTG
>JAYVRF010000177.1:0-16728 GCA_043756925.1 Arcicella sp.
CCTTTGTAAGTGGCAGTATTTTCGTGGTGATCATCTTTAAAACGAGTCGAAGAAAAAGCAGTGAATCCTCCTTTATTCCAAACCAAGCATGGCAATGGAATTGAGTAATGCGTGCGTCCAGAAGTGGCAAAATGCCACTCATGTTCGTCGGCAATATGCTCCATCATCATCTTACCAGGATTGAAAGCTTCTGCCTCTTCACCGTGTTCTTCGCTTGTCATGTGAGCCTCTGTTGCTTCATGTTTCACAGTGGAATCAGCAGTCTCTGTTTGAGCAAAAAGAGGAATTGAAATTAAAAATAAAAAAGCAAAAATATTTGAATAATACACTTTCTTGTTCACGGCTTCTTTGAAGTATATGGTTGATTATAAATTTTATATTTAACTTGGTTTTGTTCCTTCGTACTGATTATCAATGTGTTATAAAAAAATAATAGACATTCCCTACGAAAAGTCACGCAATTTACTAAACAATCCGAATATTTCAAAACCTGTATAACATAAATAGAGTACAAAAAAATCAATGATGAAAGTATTGAGGTCGGGAGTACCTAAATAAACATAAGTTCCAATGAAAATTAGGCTCAATATCAAACGCCCAGTAATGCTTCCAAGATAGTATTGAACAAAGTTTTCACGGTTTTTGGCAAAGCCCATTTGCATCAAGATATGGTTGAGGTAGGAGATGGCAAAAAAGAAGGATAAAATGACCCATTTCTGGGCATGGACATATTGGGAAAGTCCTATTTCTGGGGCAATTAAAAACAGTAATCCAATGGTAATTGTGAAGAGAATTATTCGGAGCATTTTTTCGTAAAGTTAAGCAAAAGCAGGAAAGTAAAAAAGGAGAAATGGAAGAAAATGAGAAAGATGAAGAATCTTACCTTGCCTGTTTCCTGTCCTCCATTCCTCCTTTATTTCACCCCATACTCCGCCCGCCCAACGCCCACAAACCCTTGCGTAGAAACACCCTCGACAATAACCCTCATGGTTGCCTTAGCGTCTGTATTCCAATATGTTACGCTTGCTTTCCCACTTGCATCAGTCCTAACATTTGGTTGCCAATGAAGCGTTGAACGGAAATCTGGACGAACGTGGTCGGGAATATTTACGTCATATTTTGGAGCGTAAAACTCACGGGCAACATTGTATCCCATGCGTTTTTGAATTGTTACGCCAGAAGTTGCACCTTTTGAATAATTGTAATTATTTCCTCCTCTTTTTGTCAGAATTGCAATGACTCCGTTTCCTGCCTGAGACCCAAAAATACTTGCATCAGCTCCTTTCAACACATCAATTACATCCACGTCACAGGGGTTTATTGAAGCAAAAAAACTCGCATCAACTTGCATTCCGTCTAATAAAAATAATGGGGCACTACTTCCCATAAAACTTGAAACACCTCTGATGATTACATTGAAACTACCTTGTCCATCGGGTGAAACTTGCACGCCTGGAACCCGCCCTTGAATCATTTGGAAAACGTTGGTTGCTCCCGCACAAAGAATTTGATCCACTTTGATTGAATTACTGGCTCGTCCATAAATTTTGCGTGAGTCGGGTTCTTCGTATTTCTTACCTTTCACCACAACTTCTTGCAACATTTGGTCTTTGTTGAGCTTCAATTTCTTCTCTAATTCAAGGGCTTCATTGGCTTTTTTCAAAAATTCCGCTAAATCTTGGGTATTAAATTCCATTGGATTATAGGGTACTTTCACAATTCTGACCTTTGGAGACGGGTTTAAGGGATTTATTGTAACATCTAAATTCTTACCTCTGTTTTGTTTCATTCCTTGCACTAAAATTTGCGTAGAATCAGAAAAATCTAAGCCGTAAAATCTATAATTACCCAATGAGTCCGTTGTTCCCATTTGAAATTGAGGATTATTTTTGCCATTTTTTATCATTAAAGTTAGCGTGACTTTATCGGCAATTTTCCCATTTGGTCTCATCGCTTTTCCGCTTACTTCCAAACCCGTTTCTAATAAATTAGTAATTTTAGGTTCTTTATCCGACATCAAATCTCGCCAAATAAATCTTCGCCAGCCTTGGGTCATCATCAACACTTCTAAATGACGATTGGCATTCGCATTTTCTTTATCAAAATAATAAGCAGGTTGTTCAATATTTCCACGCAAGGCTGAATAATAATCCGTTCCCGACAAATTGCTTACGTCTGAACTCAATAAAAGATACGTCAATAAATTCTCTTGATGAGGGTCGGCAATGACTTGACTGGCATCCGTAACCGCTACTGAAAAATTGCCCTCAACGGGTTTTCCTTTGGCATCGGTGGCTTCCAAATTAATCGTAACTTTTTCTCGAATCTTATAATTTACTTTATCAGGGGTAATTTTTAAGTTAATTTGCTTGTTTTGATTATTAAAAACTAACCGTTCGCAAAGCGGTTCACCTTTGGCATTCATCAATGTTATTTGAACTAATCCATCATCAGGAATTTTGTTCTTTGGGATAGAAACTGCAAATGTTTTTTGCGTTTCATTGCCTTTTGCCATAAAACAAAGTTGCCCTCTTTGATGAGCAACAATGACTATTTCAGATGATTTATCGGCGGGTTTCGGGGAGTTATTAGAGATAAAAACCTTCACTTTTTCCTTGTTTGAAATATTATCAACCGCCACTGTGAAACCTTGTTCATAGGCAATTGGTAGTCCAAACTGACGATATTTCCCATCATTCTGTTTAACAAAAGCCGTGTAAGTTTTTTGAATTTCGGGCGTATAATTAAAGACTCCCATTCCTAAATATTCCGATTGAAAGGCAACTACTGTATCTTTGGTATTATCCAAGACAAATCCTTGAATGTCAACGCCTTTACCTAAAATATTGAGTGCTTTGAACCCAATTCTTGAATCTAAACCTACCACCAAATTACCACCTTCTGGAAAGAACTGAACATCAGCAGCTTCGGTCATTTTCAGAGCATTGGAATCCGTTAAACGATTTTTTATCGAACCTTGATAAATTTTGAAATCTTGGTGAAAAAAGAATTCTTCGGAATAATTTCTCATGTAATTAGTGTACGCCCTAATTTGGTAAATCCCTTCTTCCAAACTATCAGGCAAGGCAATATCTCCAAAAGTTGAACCATTACAATTTAAGATTCTACTGGTAATGATTTTCCCAGTAATTTCATCAATCAAATCAACGTACATCACACGACTGACAGAATCAATTTTGTGAGAAGTTCCATCGAATAAATAACCTTTGAACCACATCGTTTCGCCAGCCATGTAGTAAGGCTTATCGAAATGAAGATAAACTTTTTCTTGGGGCGTGTTCATTCGGTAATTTTCGAGTTTTTTGATGATTTTTTCAGTAAGAATTTCACCTTCTCGGGTGAATGCAAAAGCGGTTGTAATGCAAAATACGATTGCCAGAAAGGCGTAAAATTTGCGGTTCATACCAAGTAGAATTGGGATTAAGCGTTGGAGTTAATTTAGGTCAAATATCACAAACTCAAACGATAAACGCAATAGATTTGTGATGAAAGGATTGGAATATGTGGTGAAAACTTATTAATCACCGCTAAAAAGCAAAGGAATATTAAGAATGTATTGATTTATAATTTCGTTTATTTAGGGAAATTATAAAATTAAACGTAACGCATTTGACTTAGCGAAACTTCCCGGAAGGTCGACCCACAACGGAGTTTTTTCGGGAAGTTAAACGGTACTCTTATTTTTACAATTCCCTTAAATAAAAAAGAGCCCTACAAGTTTCTAAAATCTTGCAGGACTTAAAATTTAATAAACAATTAATCACAGATAAAATTTATTGCATTAACATCAACTCATCTAAACTAATCGTAACGTCTTCACCTACTTGTTTAATACTATACTTCATCGGAAAATATCCTGCCTTTGCAAACTTGGCGGGCGTTGGAACAGCCTTTGTAATGGTTGATTTTGTTAACAATAAATCCAACGCAACCATTGGCTCAACGAAGGTCATTTTCCCATCATACGAACCCATAATTAGGGTTTCCGTAAATTTGCCTCCATTCAATTCTGTTGAAGTTGGATTTGCCCAATGTACGCCCATCAAAGGCACTCCTGCGGGTAAACGAAAATACGGAATGGGCATAATACCATCGGGTGGAAGATTATCAAATTTTGCGATTGCCCCACCAGCATAAGGGGGAATTACGGAGCGTTCAGCATTGGGTTGCATCATAAAATTTACATCAAAATGGGCTTTGTCATAAATGCCGATGGGTTCATATCCAGAATATGAGAAATTTAGGTAAATATGGTCAAAAGACGTTTCCCCAAGGGCTTCGGTCGGTACAGGCAAAACCATACTACTACCTCCATTATGCGGAATATTATCCAATGCCCCTTTCGCCAAAGTCATGCCAATTGAACTTGGTTTATCGCCCGTAAACTTGACCCAAGAATAAATCTTTCCATCTCCAATGGTTTGTTCTGCCCCTTTATAAGTTGGATTTGGGTCAATAATTCCTTCGTCTTTCTTACATCCTGCAAGAATTATTACAAGTAAAGTACAGCTAAAAATAATTTTTCATGATTTTAAAATTTATATGTTTGTGTTAACAATGCAAAATTATGGTGTGCGTAAGCGATTTGAAATAACCTTTTATACACAAATTAATATTATCAATTGCTTGAAAATGAATACATTGGAATTAAAATTAGATTAATGTAAGAATATAAAACCACTAAATAAATAATAAGTAACCTTTCATACACATCAAAAAAATCAAATGTTTTAACCATTTATTCTTTGTTTATAGTCAAACATGAAAGGCTTTTTATTAAATTTGAATGACAGTTTGCAAATATCTGCAAGCTGTCAAAAATCTTTGCACATCTTTGCACGAATTTATCGTAACCTCTTATCCTTAATCAATAGACATTTTTATAAAATAAAAATATGAGTAAAAACATCAACGCAGAGAAATTAAGGTTAAACACCAGAGAAGACAATAGAGGCTGGAAAAAGTGGGGTCCTTACCTCTCAGAACGCCAATGGGGAACGGTTCGAGAAGATTACTCCCTTAATCAAGATGCTTGGAATGCCATTTCGCACGATATGTCTCGTTCAATTGCCTACCGTTGGGGTGAGGAAGGAATCGCTGGAATTTCTGACAATAAATCACACATCTGCTTTGCCATTTCACTTTGGAATCACAACGACCATATTCTAAAAGAACGCTTTTTTGGACTTACTGGAAACGACTCCAATCATGGTGAGGACGTGAAAGAGTTATATTATTACCTTGAATCTACGCCTACGCATTCCTACATGAAGATGCTTTATAAGTATCCGATTAAAGCATATCCCTACGATAAATTGGTTGATGAAAGTCGCAAGCGTTCTCGCTTAGAGCCTGAATACGAGATACTTGACACAGGAATTTTTGATAAGGACGAATATTTTGATGTTTTTATTGAGTACGCAAAAGCCGACGAACAAGATATTCTCATCAAAATAACGGCTCATAATCGGAGTAAAAAAGACGCTCCGCTCACGATTCTTCCAACGGTTTGGTTTAGAAATACGTGGAGTTGGGGGTACGATAATTTCAAGTATAAACCCATGATGCGGGGAATTTCAAATAAAGCCATTGAGATTGATAACCGTAACGTTGGACTTTTCAAACTCTACTGCGAAGATGCCGACGAACTACTTTTTACGGAGAACGAAAGCAATTTTAAAAGACTTTATAGCGTAGCCAATCTCTCACCATATACCAAAGACGGCATCAATGATTATATTGTTGATGGAGACGATAAAGCGATTAATCCGAACGACATAGGCACAAAAGCCTCGGCTCAATACAAGAAAATTGTGAAAGCGGGCGAGTCCGTCACGGTTCGATTACGGTTGGTTGACCACTCGATTGTTGAGCCTTTTGGTGGTTTTGAGGACACATTTGAAAAGCGAATTCGTGAAGGAAATATTTTTTACGATGAAGTTCAGCAAGATGTCAAAGATGAGGAATTACTAAAAATTCAGCGTCAGGCGTATGCGGGAATGTTGTGGACGAAACAGTGGTATTATTACAACGTAAATGAGTGGATAAAAGGCGACCCAACCATGCCCGAACCGTCAGGATATAGAAAATACGGACGAAATGCGGGATGGCGACATTTGTACGCTGCCAATATTCTTTCAATGCCCGATAAATGGGAATATCCTTGGTTTGCCGCTTGGGATTTGGCTTTTCACACCATTCCTTTGGCACGAATTGACCCTAATTTTGCAAAACGACAATTGGCAGTAGTCTTGCGGGAATATTATATGCACCCCAACGGACAAATTCCTGCCTATGAATGGTCTTTTTCGGACGTGAATCCGCCGGTACACGCCTGGGCAACTTGGAAAGTTTATGAGATTGATAAGGAAATGAATGGCAAAGGTGACATTGCATTTTTAGAAAGGATTTTTCATAAATTGTTGCTAAATTTCACGTGGTGGGTCAATTTGAAAGATGAAGGAGGTAACAATGTCTTTGGTGGAGGTTTCTTGGGAATGGATAATATCGGAGTTTTTGACCGTTCCTCAACCTTGCCAACGGGCGGACGTTTGGAACAAGCCGACGGCACGGGTTGGATGGCAATGTATAGTTTGAATATGCTCAGAATTGCTTGTGAAATTGCCTTAGAACGTCCCGTTTAGCAGGATATGGCTTCCAAATTTTTTGAACATTTTCTGCATATTGCGGGAGCGATGCAGAGTTTGGGAGGCGATGATATTAGTCTTTGGGATGAAGAAGATCAGTTTTATTATGATATGCTTCATTTACCAAATAATGATAGCAAGTTGTTGAAAATCAGGTCAATGGTAGGATTGATTCCACTTTTTGCGGTGGAAATTCTTACGCCAGAATTATTGGAAAAATTGCCAGATTTCAAACGTCGAGTGGAATGGGTTTTGAATAATCGTCCCGATTTGGCGGGATTAATTTCTCGTTGGTATGAATCAGGAAAAGGTGAAAACCGTTTGCTTGCCATTTTGCGGGGACATCGAATGAAAATGATTATGAAACGAATGTTTGATGAAAAGGAATTTCTTTCTGATTTCGGGATTCGTTCCTTATCAAAATTTCACCTCGAAAATCCGTATCAATTCCGTGTCAATGGCGATGTTTTGAAAGTAGATTATACGCCCGCAGAGTCCACAGGCAGTATGTTTGGGGGGAATTCCAATTGGCGGGGACCCATTTGGTTTCCGATGAATTTCCTGTTGGTTGATTCATTGTTGAAATTTCAGACGTATTATGGCAACGATTACGAAGTAGAATACCCGACAGATTCAGGCGAAATGATGAGCATAAAAGAAGCAGCGATGAGTCTTTCAGAACGATTAATAAAACTCTTTACGCAAGATGATAAAGGCAGACGACCGATGTATGAAAAATACGAAAAAATGCAAACTGACCCCCATTTTAAAGATTTAATTCTTTTCAACGAATATTTTGATGGTGATACTGGAAAAGGCTTGGGAGCATCTCATCAAACGGGTTGGACTGGACTAATTGCAGAATTGATTTTGACGGTTTCTAAGGAGAAAAGAGGGGTTTTGGGAGATGTGATGTAATCGTTACGTACCTAACACAGTCTTTGATAAATCTTTAAGTAATTTTTTATCCTAAAATCTTTGGTTAGCGAACTTCCAGAAAGTAGAAAAAACTTATTAAAAGTGTATTTAATTTATGGCATGAATTACTTTGTAAATCATTGATAATGAATAGATTATCGTAAGTCATGCCATAAATAGTATGCTTATTTATTTTGGCAATCAAAATAAGCTTTATCCAATAATTCAAATATCATAGTATAGTTTTTATTTGTTTTGCAATTCAAGTCTTTCAAGCTCCTTTTCTTCTAAAGCCTTCTTTTTACCATAATTATAGCCTATTAATACTAACACCATTACTACTAAAATAACTGCAATAATAGTGATGATTTTAAGACCCTTTTTGGACGTATTTTAATTTTCCATAAATGTAAATTTCGGTTTTAAATTGTTTTACGGTATCATTACAGACTTAACGTTATTTCTCCTCCACTTTTTAAATAAAAACTCCCCATAATCAAACTTTGACTATTAGGAGTTTTATAAAATGAGCTCAAAAAATGATTAAAGTTAACAACTAAAATAAATACGGCGTTTTCAAAGAATAAAAATAAATTAAGTAATTGATAACTTAAAAATGTACTATTTCAGAAATTATTTTTCAAAAAATATTTACACAGTATTTTTTAAGAATAAAGAACTTTAATCTAAATAATTGATTATTAAAAGGCATATAGTCTTAAAAATTGTCAAATTATTAGTTTATTTAGATTTTAATTCTATAAAGTAATTTTCAGCAATTTGCTTTTACAGATTGCTGAACGTATTTTTGATTTAGAAAAAAATAAATTAATACAAAACCATGAGCCAGAAAATTCAAGTATTCGATACTACTTTACGTGACGGCGAACAAGTGCCAGGTTGTCAATTAAACACCGAGGAGAAATTGCAAGTCGCCGAACAACTCGAACTCTTGGGCGTGGACATTATTGAGGCAGGTTTTCCAATTTCTTCACCAGGCGATTTTCGTTCGGTTGAAGAGATTAGTAAATTAATAAAGAATATCACGGTTTGCGGTCTGACTCGGGCAAAAAAAGAAGACATTGATGCAGCAGCGGCGGCTTTAAAACACGCCAAATATCCAAGAATTCATACGGGTTTAGGCTCTTCGGATTCGCATATTGTGCATAAGTTTAATTCTACTCGGGAAGAAATGTTGGAACGGGGCGTTTGGGCGGTAAAATATGCTAAATCGTTTGTGGAAGATGTAGAATTCTTTGCCGAAGATGCTGGTCGTGCAGATTTAGAATATTTAGCAAAATTGATTGAAGCGGTAATTAAGGCGGGTGCAACGGTGGTAAATCTTCCTGACACAACGGGTTATTTGTTACCAAATCAAATGTTCCAACGCATCAATTATCTGTTTGAAAATGTACCAAATATCCACAAAGCGACTATTTCCATGCACAATCATAACGATTTAGGACTTGCCACTGCCAACACCATTGCAGGAATTCAAGCGGGTGCGAGACAGGTGGAAGTGACAATAAATGGTATCGGAGAACGGGCTGGGAATACCTCTTTGGAAGAAGTTGCCATGATTTTGAACATCCATAAAGATTTAGGTTTTCATACCGATATTAACGCCCAATTGTTATTTCCATTTTCAACGATGGTCTCAAACATGATGGGGATGCCTGTGCAGGCGAACAAGGCAATCGTGGGGGCAAACGCCTTCGCACACTCGTCGGGTATTCATCAGGATGGTTTCTTGAAACATTCAGAAACCTACGAAATTATGCGTCCAGAAGATGTGGGTGTACCTTCATCGGCAATTGTTTTGACTTCTCGTTCAGGACGTGCAGCCCTTCGTCACCGTTTGCAATTGATTGGTTTTGACTTTGAAAAACCAGAATTAGATAAACTTTATACCCGCTTTTTGTTGATGGCAGATGTGCGGAAACAGTTGAATGATGAGGATTTGAAGGAGTTGGTAGGATAATCCTTTTAATCCGTGTGCCAATAGTAGTCTAAAGCAAAAAAGCCGTCCCCAAACATTCTGGAACGGCTTTTTCATAAACCCTAAACCAAACTAAATTTACTATCCTGAATATTTTCTTACTTCTTTTTCTCTTCAACTTTCTTCTTCGTCACCAATTCTCCTTCCTTTAATTTCTTTGAAACCGTTATATATGGTCCTGAAATAATGATTTCTCCTTCTTTCAAACCTGACAAAATCTCGATGTTTTCAAAGTCAGAAATTCCTGTCTTTACTTCTCTTAATTTCGCCTTACTATCTTTATCCATCACGAACACCACTTCTTTAATTTTGTCTTTCTTAATAACCTTTTCTGGTTCTTGATTACTGTTTTCTTCATCTTCTTTTTTATCGCCTTCTGGTTTCAAAGTTGGGTCACGGGTTGTTACAGTTGCCAATGGAACTGACAAGACGCCCATCTTGCGGTTGGTAATAATTTCTACCGAAGCCGTCATCCCTGGCTTTAATGGATATGAACGTTTACCAACAATTAAATCTGAATAAGAAGAACGTAAAATTCTAATTTTTACCTCAAATTCCGTTACGGCATCACTTGAAACTGCGGCGGCAGCGGCATTTCCTAAACCATTGGCTGAACTCGCAATTTCATAAACAATTCCCTTAAATTTTCTTCCCGAAGCACTGTATGAATCCACATCAATAATCACCGTATCGTTCATCGAAACACGGGTAATATCGTTCTCATTTACGTTTACTCGAACCTCCATTTTATTCAAATTAGCAATTCTAAGTAATTCAGTACCAGCCATTTGAGATGTTCCCACCACACGTTCTCCTAACTCTACATTCAATTTTGAAACCGTTCCGCTTTGTGGTGCGTAGATGGTAGTTTTCGTTAAATTGGCTCTTGCTTCTTTCAAAGCTGCCTCCGTACTTTTGACGTTAAAAACTGCCGCTTGTACATTGGCTTTTGCGGATTCAACGTCTTGTTTTGCCACCAAATATTGTGAATTAAACTGGTCAAAATCCGCATCAGAAATCACTTTATCATCGTGCAGTCTCTTATTACGGTCATAATCAATTTTGGCTTTTAACAAACGAGATTCCGACTGCGATTGTCCTGATTTAGATTGCTCAACTGAGGCTTTTGATGAATTAACCTGTGCTTCCGCTCGTGAGAGTAACGACTCATAATTATCAGGTCTAATCTTCAATAAAAGTTGTCCCGCTCGCACAGAATCACCTTCATTCACGTACAAACCCACAATTTCACCCGATACATCTGGCGAAAGTTTCACTTCAACTTCGGGCTGAATTTTTCCAGAAGCCGATACTCTTTCGATGATGTCAGCTTTTTTAGCTTTCGTAAATTCTACTTCCGTTGAGGGTTCTTTGCCAATCCAGCCTTTTTGTTTGGCAATTGCCAAGCCGCCGCCCAAAAGAAGAACAACGCCCCCGAGTATCCACCAGATTTTATTTGAAGATTTCTTTGCCATAATTTTTAATTGATAATGAACAATTAACAGAAAATAAATTAGTAGTGAACAATGATGCAAGTTTTTATTGGTAATTATTCACTGATAATTGTTAACTGTTAAAACGTAAGCGGTTTATTTTGATAATAATCTAAAATTTTTGTTCTGAAAATAAAGTCATATTTTGCTTGTACGAGATTGCCTTTTGCTTTATCAAGATTTGTTTTTTGTAAACTATAACTCACGAAATCTATCGCTCCTGCATTGAAACGGCTTTCTGCGGCTCTGAAAGATTCCTCCAATGCTGAAACTTGCACTAAAAAAGAATCATATCGTTTGGCTGAGTTTGTCAAGTTTGTATATGCCGTTTCAATATTTTGTCTCAAAGTCAAACGTGCTTGTTGAGCGTTTAAATTAGCACCTTCTTTCTGAATTTTTGCTCTGGTAACATTGCTTTTATTCGCATACCTATTAAAAATTGGAATGACTGCATTTATACCAAAACCGTAATTAAAAGTATTACCCAATTGTGTAAAATATCCTGTTGTACCACTCTCGGCAAAATTTGGTTGCGTAACAATTAAGGGGATGTTTGTTCCATTGAATAATACCGTACCAAAATTCTGTTCTTTCGTTCCAGATTGGGTAAATTTTTTCTGTGCATTCGATTGATTAGCTCCAACATTTACGTTGGCAGAGATAAAAGGTAAAAACCCAGCTCTGGCAATATCAATACCTTTGTCAGCTCCTTTAATTCGCAAATCTGCCGCCTTAACGGCTGGTTGGCTAATTTCGGCAATTTCATAAACCTTATCAATTGTGGCTTCATATCCACCCGTTGCTGGCGTTGGAACCGACACTCTATCTACTTTTACGTTTGTGATATTTCTGTCATTTAGTAATTGTAAAAGATTCAATTCAGCTAAATCCAGAGTGCTTTGATTTGTAATTACCGTTGCTTCTTCACCTGCTAACTGTGCTTTTACATCAAACAAATTCGCTTGTGGTAACGAACCTGCTCTCACTAATTTATCGGTTCTGTCAATCTGTAAACGGGTAATATTCGTTTGCGATTGAGAAATAGCTAATTGGTCTTCTGAGTTCATTATATTCAAATATGCCGAAACCACTTGCAAGGATATATTTTCTTTCATTGCTTGCAAATCTAATCGTGTGGCTCTCAATAAAATATCATTCTGTAAAATCGTATTTTTTAATAGATAACCATTAAAAATAGTAGCATTACCCGATAAATTTAACTGATTATAATTGATATTTCTATCAACAAAGGTATTCGTGAAAGGATCTAAACTACGTCCAAAATTAAAAGATTCATTGACATTTCCACTCGCATTAGGCAATTGATTAAAGCGAGATTGTTGTAATTGCAAACCATTTAGTAAAACTTGATTTTCGTTTTGTTTTATGGAAATATTATTTTTCAAGGCAATATCTACTGCCTGTTGCAAGCCCATTTTGGTTTCGTTACCACTGGCTTGAACGGCATTTTGGGCTTTCGATTGGAAGGTCAAACAGGTAATTAATAAGAGAAATAAAGGAAAACGGTTCATGGCGTTTGTGATTTAATAGTTCAATGTTACGAATGATAATTTTTGATTTAAAAAAGTTTGGGATAAACGGCTATCTCTCATGGATAAATGGAAAAAGTGTAACTCGATTCTCCTGAATCGAAAATACTTTGTCTGAACCAAAAAAGGAGATTATGCTGGTATGTATATTAAAATTACAAACACAATACCAATTCGTTCAATCATTTGACTATCAATACTTTACGTGAAATATAAAAAACAAAAAGTGTTCGTTTTCGAACACTTTTATCATAAAACCGAACAATTATTATTGAATAATCGGATAAATTGCCTTTGCCGTTTGTCGAGACATGGCGTTGAAATGCCACCATTCATATTCAATCGGTATATATCCTACCGACTTCATGACACTTCTAAGTAATTGACGATTAGCAATTTGTTGCTTTGTAAGTTTGCCAATTTTCAGAAAATAACTTTCCTTTTTCGGGTAAGCCAATTCCCCAAAATAATCATATTTCGTTCCCATATCCAATGGCGTACCGTCAGATGTGGCAATAGTCAAATCAACGGCACTTCCATAATTATGAATGGAACCTTGGGCGGGGTTTGCCACGTAGATTGCTCGTTGTTTGGGTGAATATTGGGTAAGCGAATTCCAGAGGACTTTTTGAATACTCAAAGACCGTCCACCGTCGTAAACCAAAAGACGATAATTGGCATTTTTTCTTTTCAATAAATCATTCGCATCAGAAAGCATTTCAGCAGGACGTTTTTGTAAGTAACAGTTTGTAATACAGCCATATACGTCTTTTCCCATAAAATTATTCGTGGTTGAATATTTCAAATCCACTAAAATGTCTGCATTAATTTCTTGAATATTCACTAAGCCTTGTTCTCGCATTTTCTGTTCATATTCACAGATTTGGCTGGTTTTTGAGGTTTTGGGTTTTACTTTTTGTTGGGAGATAAAAGAAAGTAAAATCAAAGCGGTAACAATAATTGAAGAAGTTTTTTTCACAGCTTAGGTAGTATTATAAGAAATAATGGCATAAATTTAGTAAGTAATTAGTGAATCATGAAAGATTAAAAAAAAATAAAAATATGCAATTAACACTTGAAGTTAAAGATAAAATGGATGAGCTTTATTGTATTGCTTTATACGAAAAATCAGAAAAGAGTAAACGAATTTTGATACCAATGTTAGAAGTCTTCGCAAATATCTCAACACATAAATGATTAAACACGGATTCAAATTGTAATCCGTGTCTAATCTGTGTTCCGTTGCTACTTCCAATTTATCTAAAAAACCACCAATGAATAATTTCTCCAAAAAATTCTTAGATTTTATTTCGTTTAAAAACCAAAGCCCTCTCTCAGCGATGTGGGTTTTATTTTTTGTGGCAGCATTCATAACCGCTATCATCAAATGGTTGAATCCAGATATTCCACAAGAACAAAAAAACGAAATTTTCAAAGTAATTGTGGACGGAATGTTTGATTCTGCCGAAACTGCCGTGATGAAAATTGCCTTGCCTTTGGCAGGTGTCATGACCTTTTTTATGGGTTTACTTGCCATCGGAGAAAAGGCGGGAGCCATCGGTTTTTTATCAAAATTGATTGGTCCATTTTTCAGTAGATTATTCCCCGAAGTGCCTCCAAATCACCCTGCAAGCGGACAAATGATTATGAATTTTTCGGCAAATATGTTGGGTTTAGACAATGCCGCAACGCCTTTTGGACTCAAAGCTATGCAAAGTTTGCAGGACTTGAACCTTCAAAAAGAAGTGGCTTCCAATGCTCAAATTATGTTTTTGGTCTTGCATTCGGCAGGTCCCGTGTTGATTCCGTTAAGCATCATGGCTCAGCGTTCGATTTATAAGGCCACTGACCCTTCTGATATTTTTATTCCTTGTTTAATCGCCACCTATTTTGCCACTTTAACGGGACTAATCTTTGTCGCAATTAAGCAAAAAATTAACCTTTTCGACAAAGTCATTCTGTCTTGGTTGGGTGGAATTACGGCTTTTATTGGCTTTGTATTATGGTACTTTTCCAATTTACCGCAAGAAGAAGTAACGTCGCAATCCAAGATTATTAGTAACGTCATTCTCTACGGTTTTGTATTGGCTTTCATTTTGGGAGCAGTTTGGAAGAAGGTTGATATTTTTGACGCATTTATTGAAGGAGCGAAAGGAGGTTTTGAAACTTCGGTAAAAATTATTCCGTATTTAGTAGCTATGTTAGTTGCTATCAGTTGTTTACGTAATGCAGGAACGTTAGATTTGATTGTGGGAGTTATCAGAACGGGCGTTGAATTTGTGGGTATTGATACTTCATTCGTGGATGCCCTCCCAACCGCACTGATGCACCCACTCAGCGGCGGAGGCTCACGAGCCATGATGATTAGTACCATGCAAACCTTCGGACCCGACTCGTTTGCAGGACGGCTTTCTTGTGTTTTTCAAGGATCGGCAGATACTATTTTTTATGTCTTGGCTTTGTATTTTGGCTCGGTCGGAATCAAGCAAACTCGTTACACTCTTTGGGCGGGTTTAACGGCTGATTTGGTGGGAATTATCACGGCAATTTGGGTGAGTTATGTATTCTTCCCACAATGAGTACATTGCTATGACTATACTTTTTATGGTAGTTATAGCAACTTTGGGTATCCAATTTTGCTTTGACTAATTTGAAAACCAATGAACCAATCATTAAAATGGCTGCTATATTGAGTAATATTTCTCTATTTTTCCACACTATAATTCACCTACGCCCAATTCAAATCTATTACCGGATTTTCTATAAAATCAGGGCAATTTTCAGAACGATTATCGGTTTCAAATACCCCCAATTTAAAACAGCAAAAAGTTATCCAATTACCCTGATAGCTTCGATTCCAAGTAATCAAAGCTATTATTTAGAAGAAAATCGTTTTTGTTTTTTAAATCAATCGCAAGTTTTTGACCCTCATCAAATCAATTGGAATGGTGAACAAATTTTTGGGAAATTGTGGGCGTATAATCTCAATTATTTTGAATTTCTGAATCAAGAAAATCTTACGCAAACACAAGGGATTACCCTCATAAGAGCGTACATACAAGCCTACCCAAATCTTAAAACGGGTTTAGAACCTTACCCCATTTCTTTAAGAAATATTAATTGGATAAAATTTCTGAGTAAATACCAAATTCAAGACACTAAAATTGATGGATTTTTAATGGCTCAATACGTCCGATTAATTGATAATTTGGAATACCATTTGATGGGTAACCACTTACTTGAAAATGCCTTCTCGCTACTTTTCGGGGCATATTATTTTAGAGATAATCAGTTATTTGATACGGCAAACAAAATCCTAAAAACAGAATTATCAGAACAGTTTTTGGATGATGGAGGACATTTTGAGCGTTCACCAATGTATCATCAAATTATGCTTTTTAGGATATTAGATTGTTGGAATTTGATAGAAAATAATTCAGCTTTTAAGTCTGTTTCTGAGAATGAAATCTCCTTTAAATTGATTGAAAAATTACTACGTTTCCTCCAAAATATCACCTTTAAAAACGGAGATATTCCCTTAGTAAACGATGCCGCCAGAAATATCGCCCCAAACACAAAACAACTTATAGAATATGCTAACTTATTGAATATCAAGGAATCAGAAATTAAATTATCTGAAAGTGGTTATCGAAAATTCAATAAAAGTAACTATGAACTATTGGTTGATGTTGGTAATATTGCCCCCGATTATTTGCCAGGTCACGCTCATGTAGATACGTTGAGTTTTGTGCTTTATGTCAATCAAAAACCATTTATTGTGGACACTGGAACTTCAACATACCAAAACAATGAAATTAGACAATCAGAACGTTCAAATCTTGCTCATAATACAGTTCAGATTGGAAATTTTGAACAGTCCGAAATGTGGTCAAGTTTTAGGGTTGGACGACGAGCAAAAGCCAACATTTTATCTGAAAATGAACATCAAATAACTGCATCACACGATGGTTTTAAATGTCTTGGAATTATTCATAAAAGAACGTTTGTGACTGATAATCAGTCTATTACAATCGAGGATGAATTAATAGGAGAGACAAAATATCCACAAAAAGCCTATTTGCATTTTCATCCTGATGTTG
>JAYVRF010000178.1:0-16590 GCA_043756925.1 Arcicella sp.
AAAAGTGCTAAATTTATACAAAATGCCTTACTCGGAAATCAAAAAATATGACTCAGGAATTCGGGGGAATATTCTCTTTCCGGAACAGCAAAAAGTGGCAACTTTCAAGCCTCTTCTGCGAGAAATGTTGAAGGAATGTGAGAAGTATATTAAATTAAATAATTTGCCGAAAGTACATTATAATATTGAGATAAAATCTGAGGAAGAAGAATACGGAATTTCTCAACCCAAAACGGTAAAAGAATTCTCGGACTTGGTTTACCAAGAAGTCATCAGACAGATTTCTCCCGAGCGAGTAATTCTACAAAGTTTTGACTTTAATGTATTGAGATACTGGCACTTACAGATGAGAGAGGGCAAATACAAAAAGGTGAGATTAGCGGCTTTGGTGGAAAATGAAATGGTGGATAATACCTTAGAAAAATTGGGTTTTAATCCTCATATTTTTAGTCCGTATTATAAAAATCTGATTAAAAGGAGGGTGGATATGTGCCACGATAAAGGTATAAAAGTGGTGCCGTGGACGGTGAATGAAATCGTGAATATGAAGGAAATAAAAGCACTTGGCGTTGATGGATTAATTACGGATTATCCTAATCGGTTTTTTGAGATGAAATAAAACAAGATGGAAGAAATCCCTGAACATACAATTATTTACACTCGCCCAACAGACCACCTTTTGCTGTTGTTGGCTGGTTTGGGTTCTTCGTTATACATGATATTCTTCTTAATTCAAACGGAATATTTGCTGGGTTTTTTGTTTGTCAGTTTGTCTATCTTTCTTATTTACAGATACATACAAATCTCAAAACCACAACCAAAATTGATTTTGAGTCAGGATGGAATTCAAATAATTGGACAACCTTTTGTTTCGTGGGCGATGGTTCACGGATTGCAATTACGCCCCGATATTAAAGGGAATAACTATTCTGAAACCTTCGTTTTTACGAATAATGGACGAATTCAGGAGATTCCAATTCCGAAATTATCCATTACTTCATGGCAATTGGAAAAACTGTTGGAGATCTATCAAGACCGATTTAGGAATGCTCAGATTGTGGAAGAGTAAGCCGCAACAACGCTGTAACGAAATGTTCAGAAAGATGTAGGTTTTTCTGATATGATGAAACTATTTGCATTTATAAATGTTATGACATTAAATGTATATACATTATTTACTTTAAATCAGAAATAATACAATGGAAACGATAACAGCAACATCTCTCAAAAAGACCATCCATAAATCAAACAGTCGTGGACAGGCTGACCATGGTTGGTTAAAAACCCGCTTGACATTCTCATTTGCGGGTTATCATGACCCGAACAGAGTAAATTTTGGCGTGTTGAGAGTCTTGAACGACGATCAAATTGCGGGTGGAAAAGGGTTCGGAATGCACCCGCACGATAACATGGAAATCATTACAATTCCGTTGGAAGGCGTGGTTGAACACCGTGATAATCAAGGGAATCATGGAATAATTACGAAAGGTGAAGTGCAAGTGATGTCGGCAGGAACGGGGGTTTATCACTCTGAAATTAATCATTCAAAAGAAGATTTATTGAAATTATTTCAGATTTGGTTGTTCCCAAACAAAGGTAATGTTGAGCCACAATACGGACAAATGAAGTTTGATTTGGCAGCACAGCACAATAATTTTCAATTGTTAGTTACTCCAATAGAAGCCAATATTCCAGACACTTTGGGGATTCATCAAGATGCGTTTTTCAGTATGGGGAAATTTGAAGCGGGTCAGGAATTTAATTACAAAATGAACATTGAAGGCAATGGATTATACATCTTAGTTGTAAATGGAAATGTGGAAACAAGCGGAGAAAACTTGGAATTTAGAGATGGTTTAGGTTTAGAGAATCTTTCGGAAGTACGTTTCAAAACCAAAGAAGGCGTTGAATTATTGTTGATGGAGATTCCAATGAGTTGATTTATTTTACGGATACTGAAAATAGGTGTAAGGAATGAAAAACGTACAAGCCCGAGTGGAATCACTAAATGACACTTAGAAGATTCAAAATATTGAAAATGAGGGAGTTATGAATCAAATTTTGATTCCTGTTTAATCCACCAAACCGTGTTTTAGGGCAAATTTTGCCATGCCAATCGCACTTTTTACATAGAGTTTTTTCATCAAGTTTCCTCGATAAGTTTCTACGGTGGCAACGCTGAAGAATAGTTTTCAGCAATTTCGCTCGTTGAAAACTCCATCGTTATCAGTTTTAAAATCTCCAATTCACGGGTGGTAAGATGTTCGATAGTTTCGGGTTTTGAATTATTAAAATCATCGTTGGGACTGGAAGCGAGTTCATCAATGACGGCTTCACCATACTACTTTTTGCCCGTCATTATCTTCTCAATGGCTTTTTCTAATTCTTCTCTGGTGGCACGTCTCAGCACATACCCATGCACCCCTGCACGTAAAGCCTCACGGATATGATAGGCATCTTTTGCCATCGTTAGCAACAAAATTTTGAGATGGGGAAAGTCTTTGCGAATCATTAAAGTTAAGTCAATTCCGCTCAGATGAGGCATATGCAAGTCAGACACGACAACATCAACCTGCTCATCTTCAAGAAAAGCCTTCAATTTCCGACTGTCGTTCAGCACACCCACCACTTCCCCGTTTTCAATGGATTTGAAAAGAAGTGAAAGACTGTATAGAATTACTTGATGGTCATCTATCAAAACTACTCTGGTCGTGTTAATTAGCGATAAGAAGGTATTCAATCCATAAATTGTGTAAAGCTAATATTATTTATCAATTAATTAATGTATTGAATATTTATTTAGTGGTACGTTGAACTTATAAAGGCTAAATTTCTAACAAAAAAGCCCTCCAAAGCGGGCTTTTGGAAGTTTTGGGACATACTTATCTTCTAAATATCATAGGACTAACAGTTTGATTTTTTGAGGAAATACGATAAGTTAGCGATAAGAATTAACGTTTTCAAATGTATTTTTTTACTTATTTAAAACAAAAATAACCCACGTGAAAACGCAGGTTATTTCATTCATGATAAGATTGTGTTATTTTTTATAAAGCACAATCGGACTTGATTCCGTCACATTACTTTTGTTTAAAGCCCTATCCATAATTTGTACCGTAAATTTCACCGTATCTGATTTTCCCGTTAAGCCAGGGATTTTGTTAAAATTGGTATATCCAAAACTCGTTGAATAATCAATTACACCTTCAATTGCCCCCACCTTTGAGCCTTGTTTAAAACGAAAGCCTTTTAAATTTCCACCAATTTTTTCTGATGGATTACTCTTCACAAATTTTCCGTTTTTAGCCACAAAGATGTTCACGTCAATTGTTCTAACACTATCACCCGTTCTCTTAATTAATGCCTTATAATCTTCCTCAGAAAAACCTAAATCTCCATCGCCATCTTTAAAATCCACGGAGATTACCACAGAATCTCTTTTAGAAACATTTCCCAAAATATCAGGCGAAGAAGTCGTGATAATTCGGATGCTATTGAATCCAATTTCGGGCGTGAAACTATAATCAGGCTCTCCCACGCACGAGAGAACGAAAATGGAAAGGAAAATTATAAGTAAAAATTTATTTTTCATACACAATAAACGAAGTTAAACGACAGGTTGTTGTTTTAACCATTCGTAAAGTTAATGATTTGGCGTAATTTTGTAATAATAACTTCACTATCTTCATGCAACAAGCACAAATATTCAAACAAAAAGTTTTACAATTAATCCCCGAAGAATTCGATACTTTGGCTTTGGAGATTTTTCAATACCAAGCTGAACATAATTTAGTTTATAAAAAATACTTACAACACCTTCATATTCAAGTAAATACGATTGGTACAATTGAAAAAATACCTTTTTTGCCGATAGAATTTTTTAAAACTCAAACTGTGATTTCGGGTGAAGACAAAACCAGAATAACTTTTGAAAGTAGCGGAACGACGGGGCAAAATACATCCCAACATCACGTCCAAGACCCAGAATTTTATTTACAGATTGCCGAACAAATTTTTGAAAAATTTTACGGTAAACTATCCGATTTTCAAATATTTGCCTTGCTCCCCTCCTACTTGGAACGGACCAATTCATCTTTAATTTATATGGTTGAACATTTTATTAAAAAAAGTGGCAACCCAAATTCTGGATTTTATTTAGATGATTATAAAGCACTGGCAAAGGCTTTGGGAGGAGACAAGACAAAGAAGAAAGGAAATGGAAGAAATCGAATATCGAACATCGATCATCAATTATCTAACATCCTCCTCATCGGTGTAACCTTCGGTTTATTAGACTTCGCTGAATCAGACATTGATTTGTCTTTCTTACAAAATGTTGATAACCTGATAGTTATGGAAACAGGTGGTATGAAAGGAAGACGAAAAGAATTGCTCCGTGAAGAAGTCCACGAGATTTTGACGAAGGCTTTTCACGTAAAAACCATTCATTCAGAATATGGCATGACGGAATTGCTTTCACAAGGATATTCCAAAGGCGGAGGAGTTTTTGAATTACCCGTTTCGATGAAAATCATGTTGAGAGACGTAAATGACCCTTTTCATTACATCACAAATTCACGGTCGGGTGGCATAAACATCATTGACCTTGCCAATGTGGATTCTTGTTGTTTTGTTGAAACGAAAGATTTGGGCAGTTGGATAACAGAGAATACAGAACAGAGTTTAGATAATTATCAAAAATTCAGCATATTAGGCAGATTCGATAATTCTGATATTCGTGGTTGCAATTTGATGATTCAATAAATATAGTACGAAATAATGTTCTATTAATCACATAAAAAGGCTTCTGAATTACGCTCAGAAGCCTTTTAACTAATAACCAGTAACTAACCACCTACTTCGCATAATTCACCGCTCTCATTTCACGAATAACCGTTACTTTAATTTGCCCTGGATATTGCATTTCTTTTTCAATTTTTTGCGAAATATCGAATGATAATGAACTTGCTTTTTCGTCCGTAACGTTCTCGGCATCCACCAAAACCCGCAATTCTCGTCCCGCTTGGATGGCATAACATTTCTGAACGCCTTGAAAACTTACTGCCAATTCTTCCAATTCCTTCAAACGTCTCATGTATGACTCCATCATCTCACGTCTCGCACCTGGGCGAGAACCCGAAATGGCATCACAAACTTGAATAATTGGTGAAATCATTGAAGTCATTTCAATCTCATCGTGGTGAGCTCCAATGGCATTGCAAATCTCAGCGTTTTCTTTATATTTTTCTGCCAATTGCATACCCAAAATTGCGTGGGGTAATTCCGCTTCTTCGTGCCAAACTTTTCCAATATCATGGAGTAAACCTGCACGTTTTGCCGCTTTGGCATTCAATCCTAATTCTGCCGCCATCGTGGCACAAAGTTTTGCTACTTCACGTGAATGTTGCAAAAGATTTTGCCCGTAAGATGAACGGAAACGCATTCTACCCACCATTTTAATCAACTCTGGATGCAAGCCGTGAATGCCCAAATCAATGACAGTACGCTCGCCAATTTCAACGATTTCATCATCAATATTTTTCTTCGTTTTTGCCACAACCTCCTCAATACGAGCGGGGTGAATTCGTCCATCTTGCACCAAACGGTGGAGCGATAAACGAGCAATTTCACGACGAACAGGGTCGAAACCAGAAATAATAATTGCCTCTGGCGTATCATCAACAATAAATTCAACCCCAGTAGCCGCTTCCAAAGCACGAATATTACGCCCTTCACGACCAATAATCTTTCCCTTCACATCATCCGATTCAATGTTGAAAACCGACACACAGTTCTCAATTGCATTTTCTGCCGCTGTTCTTTGGATGGTTTCAATGACTACCTTTTTCGCCTCTTTCGTTGCGGTCAATTTCGCTTCTTCAATGGCAGTTTTTATCATGGATGAAGCCTTCGTTTCCGCTTCGGCAGTCATAGCCTGAATCAATTGCTGACGAGCTTCAGCGGCTGTCAAACCCGCAATCTTCTCTAATTGAGCTACTTGCGATGCAAACATTTCATCGGCTTCGGCTTGTTTTTTTTCGGCTTCTTCGGTTTTCTTTCTGAGATTATCTTCCTTTGAAGTCAATGATTGACGTTGCGACATCACATCGGCTTCAATCTTTTTAGCTTGTTCAACCGATAATTTCGCTTGATCCATTGACTTCTTAGCATCATCCATTGATAATTGGATGGTTCGCTCACGTTCCTTCAATTTTTGTTCATTTTGAACCAATATTTGCTTCTTTCTATTAGAATCATCTTCAAATTCTGAACGTAATTTTAAGAACTTTTCTTTGGCTTCTAAAACTCGGTCTTTCTTAATATTTTCCGCTTGAAGTTCGGCAGTTTTGACAATATCGGCAGCTTTGGCGGTTGCTTCTTCTTCTATTTTTTTGGTTTCTTTCGCAAATATGGCTTTACCTACGAACAGCCCTACAATCAGGGAAACCACTGCGGCAATGATGGGATATAGCATTTTTTATATCGTTTTAGTTGATTTTGCAACCACATAGAAATCATAGTTTATCTTGAATTTCGATGGATTTTACTGCAAAATCGAGTGAAAAATGGGACTAAAACAGACAGATGCCGATTGAAAAGAAGGGTTTTAATTAGAAGTTTTATTATTTGAAATATTAATAATTTAAATTTAAACAGCTTATAGTCAGGTATTTAACAAATAAAATGAGCATATTTTTATTCAAATTTCTCAATAAAATTCAAAATTAAGTAAAACAAAACTATTGGTTTTACTTAATGATTTCTTTAATTAAAAAAATAATCGTTTAAAAGAAGATACATAATTTTGAGTAAGGATATTACATTTAAAAATGATGTATAAAAACGATTAAGGTATTGTTTATGACGAATTAGAATTGCGTTCCTATAACCGAATCTACTGTTCTTTCTAATGCCATGAGCTTTTCAGAAACGTTGTCCTGAAAGTCCTCAAAGTATATATCGGATTTTAGATTGCTCATTACAAAATCTAATGCAGATAGTGCCAGAAGCCTTTGGGTACTTTTAATACCATTTTTCTTTTGGTAAAATTGCATTTTATCATTAATCATATTAGCGGCTTTACGAGCAACTTCTTCGTCCAATTCAGTGAGTGGATTGAGCGAAAAATGCTCAGTACCAACCATGAGATTACAAACGATTTTCTTGTCCATTTCTATGTATAAATTAATTGC
Organism: Arcicella sp.; assembly: GCA_043756925.1. Classification (GTDB taxonomy): domain Bacteria; phylum Bacteroidota; class Bacteroidia; order Cytophagales; family Spirosomataceae; genus Arcicella. Next base: position 7,194 of record JAYVRF010000178.1, read on the forward strand.
TAAGTTGATTAATGCACTTTTCTATTTCTAAAATATATTCGTCAATTTTTTCTTTCAATTCGGCAGGATTGCCTGTACTTTTTAGATTGTTTACTGCAATCTTAGTGAATTTATCTGATTTTTTAAAGTTTTTTCGTTCTTGGTTTAAATTTTTCTGTAATTCTTGTTTTTCTTTTTGAGCATCATACAAATCAATTCTCATTTTTTCATTGTCTATTTTAACCTCACTCAGTTGTTTTTTTACCTCCATATAATCTTTCAATAACCCTTTGAGTTTTATCTCTAAGGAATTAAATCGAGTGAGTATTTGAGATTCATTCATCTGGTTTATAGTTGTTGGTAATTAGTAGTCTATTATTAATTTTAATCCACCAATTACCTTACAAACGATTGATGATCTGCGTAAAAAATCAATTAATTATGATCATAAACTAATAACCTTTGTTAGTCACTAAAAAAATTTACCCCAAATTTGACAAAAAAAATTGATATTTCATCCTTATAATTTGTATTTATCTCTGATTTTCAATGGAATAATCGTCTTTCGCTCAACAATCACAACACCTGCCGTATACAAAAGCAAGAGAATTACGTGGTAAGGAATCGATAACCAGAGACTATCAAGCTGAATCCGTATAACGCAATAAATCAATAATCCTGCCGAGATTATATATCCCAAGGCTGACTCAATTTTGTATGGAACGGGATAATGTCGTTGTCCAAGTAGATAACAAAGGGCAGTCATCGAAAAGCAAGAAATCAAAAAGGCAACCGCACAACCCATATATCCGATGCGTGGGATAAGAATAATATTGGCAATAATAGTAATTCCCAAACCAATAAAAGTAATGAGCGTTCCGAAATACGTTTTATTATTGAGTTTAAACCATACGGAAATATTATAGTAAATACCCAAGAACAAATTTGCTAAAAGTAAGACTGGCACAACGGCAATTCCTTCCCAATAAATTTTTTGACGGAGAAAAAGCATCTTCAACCAATCAAGGTTCAAACTCACACCCAACCAGATAAAAATACAAGTTATCAAAAACCATTTAGTAACATCTGCCAAGACTTCGGGCGAATTTTTATCACCTGTTTTTGAAAGGAAAAATGGTTCGGCGGCATAACGAAAAGCCTGCGTTGCCAAGGACATGAAAATAGAAAGTTTATAAACACTTCCATAAATTCCTAATACTTCTTGCGAAGAACGATTTGGATAAAAACCTTCGGGCAGGAGTCTTTCCAATAACATTCTATCAAAAACCATATTGAACGTACTCGCAATCAGCATTATCATTATCGGATAAGCATAAATCCATAGTTTTTTGAATTCTTGTTTATCAAATTGAAATTTAAAATCTCGAAATTCAGGACGGAGAAAATAGAAAAATATAGCGTTGGCAATGAGATTTGCTAAGAAAATATATCCCGCCCCAATCTTGGGATTATACAATTTCACTGCCATTGGTTGCAAGGATATTAAATAATCTCCCTCAGCAATTTTCTTCAATACCAATAAAAAGAAAATATTTAAAAATACATTGATTAAGATGTTAATAATCTTGGCTTTAACGAATCTAATAGTCTTTTTTTCTAATCTCAGACGAGCAAATGGAATGGCAGTGATGGCATCAATGGCAATAATTAAAGCAATCCAAATTAAGAATGTTTCCTTACCTGCATACCCTAAATATGCAATTATGGGTGAAGCAAAAATGATGAGAATTCCAGAGAAAAAAATGCTACTGACAATAACGGCAGATTGGATAATGTTATAATATTTCGTCTCATTTTCAGGAGCGAAACGAAAAAAAGCGGTTTCCATTCCGTAGGTATAAATGATGTTGGCAAGGGCTACGTAACTGTATAATTTGATATTAATTCCCAATTCGCCAGGCATAAAAGCGGCAGTATGAATAAAAACCAAAAGGAAATTCAGCGAACGACCAAGGATTGTACTGATACCATAAGAGGCAGTTTCGCCCGCTAATTTTTTGACAACACTCATTGGATGGTTTTTCGGTGGGGTAAATTTTCTACGAAGTTATTAAAAAAAAGGAGATAATGGATTCCTTAATTTCCTCGTTGTAACAATTCTCCGAAAGCCTTACCTTTGCAACATCTATTTCCACAAAAACTATTCATCCATTGTTATTTAAGGATATTCCAGGATTATTGTCCATAAAAAATACCCTAATTCACTCCGTTGAGACAAATCATGTGGCTCATGCTCAATTGTTTCATGGGGGCGTGGGCAGTGCAAATTTGGCTTTGGCTTGGGCGTATGCCACGTACATCAACTGTGAAGAACGTGCTGAATCTGATGCTTGCGGACGTTGTGCTTCTTGCGTAAAAATGGCAAAAATGGTTCATCCCGATATTCACCATATTTTTCCAACGCCGAGTGCCAAAGAAACCATTTTGGAATTGCTGCCAACTTGGCGAAAATTTTTGAAAGCAAGTCCGTACAGAAGTCTGACGGATTGGTTAGAATTTACGGGCGTAACGGGCAATAAACAAGGCATTATTCCAATAAAAGAGGCTCATAATATCATCGAAAAAGTCTCTTTAAAAGCCTTTGAAGCGGAATATAAAATTTTGATAATTTGGCAACCTGAATTGATGAATATTGAATCAGCGAATTCTTTACTGAAATTATTGGAAGAACCACCCGCCAAAACGTTATTTATTTTGGTTTGTAATGATACCAATCGCTTACTGACAACTATTCTTTCCAGAACGCAACGCATCATGATTTCTGCCTTTACGGATGAAGATGTTATTAGTTATCTTACTAAAAAAGAGGGTGTTACGTATGACAGAGCCAAGCAAGTGGCGTATCTTTCGGAAGGAAATCTATCGAAAGCCTCTGAATTAGTCAATTATGAAGGAGAAAGTAAACATCAATGGTTTGCCACTTGGATGCGTTCAGCTTACAAACTTGACTTCATGGCTTTGGTGAAAACTGCCGATGAATTTGATGCTTTTCCGAAAGAATACCAAAAAGGAATGATGGAATACGGACTGAACATTTTTAGAGATTTATTACTTTGGAAAAATGGTGCGGAAGCTTTGGTAAGGTTGGAAGGCGAAGAATTAACGTTTGTTCAAAACTTCTCAAAAGCTGTAAAATCGGATGCTATTGAATTGATAGTGAACGAATTAAGCCAAACCCATTATTATTTAGAACGCAACGGAAGAGCCAAAATTTTGCATCTGGACTTGTCGCTGACAATTGCACGATTGTTTAAGAAATAAGGTATATTTGTTAAAAATAAAATTTTAACGTTATGAGCAAGAAGGAGTTAATCAAACAGACAATTAATCAATTAGAGAAATTACCTACTGAAAAAATAGAAGAAGATTATGATTACGCCGAATTCATTTCTAAGAGATTTTAAGAGTCATCACTCATAAAAGAACTAACTGTCATGAACGCAATTTCTAAGTCTTTTGACTTTTTAAATGAGGAGGAGGATTTGCATTCAGTTGAAGATTTAAAAGAAAGATTTTAATGAAAAGGTGATATAATTTTACAAATAAAAGTGTGAAACTTATTATGGAAACAGCAACAAAATTAAATTCAATGCAACAATTTATGATTCAGCTTTTTGATAGAAAAGTAAGTTCTAAACAGGAAAATGATATAAAACAATTACTGGCTAATTATTTTTTAAAACAGATTGATGATGAGATGGATAGTATTTGGGTTGAAAGAGGAATGACCCAAAAGGATTTAAATATTGCGTTGAAAACTCATGAACGTACAAAATACTGATATGCGGTTAGTCATTGATACAAATTGTTTATTGGTAAGTATTCCAAGATTTTCTAAAACAAGATGGTTATACGATGGTATAAAATCTGGACTTTTTGAAATAGGTATTACCACGGAAATATTGGAGGAATACGAAGAAATTATAGGTGGATTTTACTCTCCAAATTTGGCAACAAACGTAGTTGAATTATTACCCAATCTTAAAAATACATTGCGTGTAAATCTTTATTACAAATGGGAATTAATAATACAAGATATGGATGATAATAAATTTGTGGATTGTGCCATTGCTTGCCAAGCTGATTACGTAATCACACACGATAAACATTTTAATGTTTTGAAGAAAATACCATTTCCCAAAGTAGAAGTATTAAAAATGAACGAGTTGAAGAAGATTCTTTTTGGGGATTAAATTCAATTTCAAAAACAATAAATGAGTACAATAAAATTAGGCACAAGAGGCTCAAAATTAGCCCTTTGGCAAGCGGAATATATCAGAGAAAAGTTGGAACGTGGCGGACTTGAAGTCGAAATCGTTATTATCAACACCAAGGGCGACCAAATTCTCGACCGTTCATTATCGAAGATTGGCTCAAAAGGGGTTTTTACGGAGGAATTGGAAGAACAATTGCGTTCTGGACAAATTGATATTGCCCAACATTCTGCCAAAGATTTACAATCAGAACTCTCGGAAGATTTGGAACTAATCGCTTTTACTGAACGTGAAAAAGTAAATGATGTCTTGGTAAGTTTTGATAAAACTTTACGATTAGACAGTGGAAATCCGTTTATAGTTGGCACCTCCTCAACCCGCAGAGTGGCGATGTTGAAACACTATCATCCTCATATTCAGACGGTTGATATGCGTGGCAACCTTCAAACCCGCATGGCAAAATTGGAAAGTGGTGTGTGTGATGCCATCATTCTTGCGTATGCAGGGGTACATCGAATGGGTTATGAAGAACATATTGCCGAGATGATTTCTGTTGATACATTTACCCCCGCCGTTGGGCAGGGTTCAGTGGCTTTGGAATGTGCTATCAGTTTAGACTCAGCGAAAAAAGCTAAAATTAGAGAACTCTGTAATCATCCAGAAACCGAGCAACAATTATTGGCTGAACGAGCTTTTTTGAGACGTTTGCAAGGTGGTTGTAGCATTCCAGTTTTTGGATTATCACAAAAATCGGGGTCTTTAACCGGTGGAATTGTTAGTTTAAATGGTGCTGAAATCCTGAAAGAAACCATCATAGGAACAAATCCAGAAGAAATTGGAAAGGCTTTGGCGGAGAAGGTTTTGGGTTTGGGGGGAGATAGAATTTTGGAAGAAATTAAGTCTAATCTGTAATTCTAACAAAAACTCATTATATTTATCAAAAAAACATACAAACCACATTATGGCACTAAACATTCCTCAACAACCCAATATTCCTAATACTGCAGATGCACAAGTTGGACTTTCATCCGTTTTTGATAAAATTAAAGAACTTTTTGCCAGTCCACTCACGATTACAATTATAATTTTAGCCTTCATTATGGGTTACTTTTTTGAATGGTGGACGGTGGCAATTGCAGCATTTATTGGTGGTGCAATTTTCGGAACATCAAGCGGTGAAACCTTTGCAAAAGGAATGACAGCGGTTATAATACTTTGGTTGTTGATGACTTTGTACTATCACTTTTCAACGCAAGGAATATTATCAAATAAAATTGCTCAGATTCTCCCTGTTGGTGGAAATGTGGGCGTATTGATTTTAGCAACTGTTTTAATTGGTGGACTCGTTAGTGGTTGGGGAGCGATGAGTGGCTTCTTAGTGCGTAATTTATTTAGGAAATAGATTTTCAGAAAATATTAGAATTAACTTTACCCTTGATTTTGTTACAGAAATCAAGGGTATTTTTTTAGTAAAACAAACCATGCCATTTGAAATTGAAAGAAAATATTTAGTAAACTATGACCTTTGGAATGCTCTTGCAAAACCAAAAGGCGAATATTACCGACAAGGATATATTGTTAATGAAAAAGTAAAAACGGTTCGTGTGCGAGCAACTGAAAATCATGGATTTATTACGATAAAGGGCAAAACAGATAACCCTGCCATCAAACCCGAATACGAATATCAAATTCCAAAATCAGAGGCAGTAGAATTATTAGATGGTTTTACAGAAAATAATATTGAAAAAATACGTTATAAGATTGATTTTGAAGGAAAAACGTGGGAAATAGATGTTTTTCACGGAGATAATGAAGGCTTAATTGTGGCTGAAATTGAGTTAAATTCGATTGAAGAATCTTACCAAACTCCAATCTGGATTGACCGTGAAGTTACGCATGAAGACAAATATTTTAACGCCAGTTTATCAAAAAATCCTTTTAAAAATTGGCAGATTTTACGAGTAATTTAGAAACAAAATAAAATGAAAATACTACTCATAGAAGACGAACCAAAAACACTTCAATCGCTGCGACAAGGTTTGGAAGAAAATGGTTTTGAGGTTGATATTGCCTACGACGGGATGATTGGAAAGCATCTCGCCAAAAAGAATCAATACCAAATCATCGTTTCCGACATCATTATGCCAGGAATTAATGGCTTGCAAATGAGCAAAGAATTACGTCAGGAAGGCATAACAACGCCCATTTTGATGCTAACTGCTTTGGGGAGTATTGAAGAAAAACTCATGGGTTTCGATGCCGGTGCGGATGATTATTTAGTGAAACCGTTTGACTTTTTAGAACTCTTGGCTCGCATAAAAGTATTGGCAAAACGTAGTACGCAAATGCCATTGCCCATAAGTGGTAATACGTTAATTTATAGCGACTTAGAAATGAATCTTGATGCACATTCAGTTACCAGAGGAGGAGACAAAATTGACTTAACTGCCCGTGAATTTGCTTTGTTGGAATATCTTTTACGAAATCACGGAAAGGTAATTTCAAAGGCTGATATTGCTCAAAAAGTGTGGGATAGTCGTTTCGATATGGGAACAAATGTCATTGAAGTTTTTATGACAATGTTACGAAAAAAAGTGGATAAAAATTATGACACAAAACTCATTCATACGCAATATGGCGTTGGATATGTCTTAAAAGTAGAAGAATAAAATATGCAAATCAGAGCCAAACTAACCCTTCAATTTACACTCTTAGTTTCGGTGATTGTGTTGGCAATCTTCGTGGTGATTTATTGGCTTCGGAATAATTATATTGAAGAAGAATTTTACAAACGCCTTACGCAAAAAGCCTCCACTTCGGCTGAGCTTTTAGTGACGGTTAAAGAAGTGAATGCCAAACTATTAAAGAAAATTCAGAAAACAAATAATGATGTTTTATACCGTGAAAGTCTTACGATTTATGATTACAATTATGACAAAAATAAAGACATCGGTGTTTATGCGAGTAACGATACCAGTGGTTTTAAAACAACCGTTGATATGCTGAATCAAGTAAGAAAGCAACGTTTTGTGAAGTTTAAACAAGGTGACTTCAAGATCGTTGGAATGTTGTATATCGACCGATTCAAGAGAGTCGTAACCGTTGCAGGTGCCGTTGATAAAGCGGGTCAGAAAGACCTTGAGAATCTTAAAAATATTATGATTTCGTTATTTTTGGCAATGTTGGTTCTGGTTTCTTTGGCAGGTTGGTATTTTGCGGTGCGAGCCTTATCCCCCATTTCGGAAGTCATTCGACAAGTGCAATCCATTTATCCTCAAAATGTTAATCAACGGCTTACCATTCAAAATCCCAAAGATGAAATTGGACGACTTACTGCCACTTTCAACGAACTTTTAGAAAGGATTGCGGAGGTTTTTAGGTTGCAAAATCTCTTTGTTTCCAACGTTTCGCACGAGATGAAAAATCCTCTGATGAAAATCGGCTCACAGATTGATGTTTCCTTGCTCAAAGAACGAACGCCCGAACAATATCTCGTTACATTGCAATCAGTTAGGCAAGATATTCGTGAAATGGGACAACTTTCAAACACCCTTCTGGAACTCGCAAAAGTGAGCGATTTGAACCATAAATTGATGTATGATGAAGTCCGTTTGGATGAAACCATTTGGGAAGCGGGTGACCTTTTATTACAAGCTGAACAAAAATATCAAGTACAGGTGGACTTTGCCGATGGATTGGAAGAAGATACGCAATTGGTGGTGAAAGGAAACGCTCAATTACTAAAAACCGCCTTTGTGAATTTGATGGAAAATGGTTGTAAATTCTCAGAAAATCATTCTGTGAAGGTGAGCCTACATTTTGAAAAAGACCATATTGAAGTACAATTTACCAATAGCGGCATCATGGAAAAATCTGAAATGGATTTGATTTTTGAGCCTTTTTATCGAAGTCAAAATACAGCAAGTATTAAAGGATATGGTGTGGGATTATCATTGGTAAACAGAATCGTAAAACTTCACGGAGGGAATATTACAGTGCAATCGCTTGATAATCAAACGGTTTTTGTGTTATGGTTGCCTTATTCTGTTGGCGGAATTCGTGCGTTCGATTAATAATTCATACAATTCCAAAATCGTTTTCCCCAAGACGGGATGCACAAAATCAGGAGCAATTTCTGCCAATGGAATCAAGGCAAAATCACGTTCTTGCATGAGTGGATGCGGGACTGTTAGATTGGGTTCATCAATAATTTCATTTCCATAAAATATAAGGTCAATATCAATTAATCTCGCTCCCCATTTTTCTTTTCTGACTCTACCTAACTGATTTTCAATACTTTGCGTTTGCTCCAAAATCTCCAATGGTATTAGCTTCGTATATATGGCAATGGCTAAATTTAGAAAATCTGGTTGGTCAATTACGCCCCAAGGTTTCGTTTCATAATCCTTTGATTGTGAGATAATTACGCCTACTTTTTCAGTAAGCAATTGAATTGCGTTATCCAATATTTCTTTTCTATTTCCCAAATTTGAACCTAAAAGTAGATAGACTGTTTGGAGATTTGAAGTTTGCATCGTATTTTTAAACTGTTAGTAAGTGTTATATGTTATCTGTTTGCAAATAACAATGAAATTTCATTAGAAAGAAACATAAATATGAATACCATCAAAGCAAACACCTCATCAACTATGCGAAATGTAAAACAAGGCTCCGTTTTAATCTCAGAACCGTTCTTGGGTGATCCCAATTTCGAGAGAAGTGTTGTGTTAATCTGTGAACACGAAACAACGCAAGGCACATTTGGTTTGGTGCTGAACCAAACCTCTAATTTGTTGCTCGCCGATGTATTAGAAGAAAATATTTATCCCGATGTCCCACTGCAAGTGGGTGGCCCCGTTCAACATAACACGCTTCATTATTTGCACCGTCGTCCTGATTTAATTGATGGTGGTGTTGAAATTATGGAAGGTGTAACTTGGGGAGGTAACTTCACACAGGTTAAAGAATTACTGAATAATGGTGTATTATCGCCCAATGATATTCGATGTTTTATTGGTTATTCAGGCTGGGAAATTGACCAGTTAGTCAATGAACTCAAAAAGGATTCTTGGATAATAGCTGAAACAACTGCTGATGTAATTTTTGACACGCCCGCTGAAAAATTTTGGCGAAGTTTGTTGAAAGATTTGGGCGGAGATTTCAAGGTAATGTCCAATTATCCA
>JAYVRF010000179.1:0-16580 GCA_043756925.1 Arcicella sp.
TTGGCGTTTATGACGGTCTTCCACCACATAAAACTCACACCCCACGATTGGTTTTACGCCCTCATGTTTTTGAGCCTCCGCCACAAACTGAAACGCCCCGAACATATTTCCATGGTCAGTAATGGCAATTGCGGGCATATTGTCAGCTTTCGCTTTGGCAAAAAGGGCAGGAATTTTTGAAGCTCCATCAAGGAGAGAATATTGCGTATGACAGTGTAAATGGGAGAATTGCATAAGGTAAGGATTGTTTATATTTACTACAAAGTAAACAAAAAAAGCGACTGATTTGGTCGCTTTTTGATAATAATCACTAAAAATTATCTCGCAGTAATTGTTACCAAATCAGGCAAAGTATACATTTTTCCATCCAATATTACCGTTAAACTCCATCGATTAGGAGCTGGAAAAGCAACTTCAATGTTGTACTTTATTTGTGTACCTGCCGTATTGATAATGGCATCTTTCGTTTGGGTAGTCCCTCCTATTTGTGGCTGAAATCTGATTTGAGCCCTCGTAGCCTTAATATTATTTCCAGTAATAATTAAATCCTGCCCACGAATATAAGCCAAAACCGTCATGCGATTAATGGTTAATTCAGTTCCAACTCCCGTAACTTTCAAATCCAAAGTACGATATTTGAATTGTCGTCCACCAACATCAACCGTGATTGAGTATAAACCCACTGGCACATCAAAAGGCACTTGCACTTTTGCTTGGGTTGCGGTCAGACTTGAATTCACTAAATTATAGGTTTTTCCCGTAGTTTTTGAAGTTAAAATAAATCTTGCCTGTAAGCCTCTATTGGTAAAATTTTTACCGTAAATGAAAAACGATTCCGTAGTTTTAATCGAAATAGTTTCAATCCCTGTAATTTCAGGGTCAGTGACCAAAGCCACAATTACAATCACTTGATAAGCTCGTTTTGTGCAATCAGCCGCCGCTACAAAATAGGTTTGCGGTACAGTAAAGTTTTGAGCTGTTAAAGAATTGGGAGTAACTATGGCAGAAGGAGAAACCATGATGGTTGGTTTCAAGGTGGTTACTTTCGTAGCAAAGGGAACACGCAAACGAACCGTGCGTAACGAAGTATCAATATCGCCTTCAACAACGGGATTGAAATCAGCAAACTTGAAGCTCAGGATATTCTTTTGTGGACTTCTGGACTTTTCAAGTTCGGGTATTTCAGAAGAGCAATTCCATAATAAAATTACCATTAAAAAATACAAAGAAACTGAAAGTAAATTTTTAATCATTGTGGTTGATATTTAGTTGGAAATTTAAAGATTTAAGACTTTTTTACAATTTAACAACTGGTTCTTGATGTTCAAAAAATAAAACATTAAAATAATCTAAAAATGGTTTTAACGTTTTTGCCGTTTGAGTTACATTATGCACAAAATCAGAAGCACAAACTTCCTCCTTCGTGAAATTGTGCATAAAAAATACTTGCTTAAAACGTAGTAGTTCAATCTCTGGATGATCTTTTGAATACCCTTTTGGGGATGATTTCACGGCTTCCCCTTGAATCTTACCGAAAGTTTTTACAAAATTTGGTTCGTAAATTATTGCCTTAAATTCTTGGGCATTGTAATCAATTTCTTGCCTGAATTTCGCTAATTGTTCAGGCGTTGCAGCCCACATTCCTCCTCCTAAAAAAGATTCATTTTCTGAAATGTGTAGATAATAATCCACTCTTCCCGATTTTCTTCCTCCCTCTGAAAAACTGGCTGAAAGCCAAGATTTATACGGAGCTTTGTCGTGAGTGAATCGAACATCACGGGCGATTCTATAATTGCAATGTTTCACTTCAACGCCCGTCATGTTTTCAAATTCTCCGATTGAACCAATTAACTCCTTTATAATTTCTTCAAAATCTGATTTTACAACATCATATCTTTTCCTGTTAGTAGAAAACCATTCACGAGTATTGTTATTTTTTAAGTCTTGTAAATATTGAAATGTACTGTTTGTAATAGACATATTATTGATTTTTAGACAATTAATCTCTGAAGAAGGTTGCTTTTGAAACCAAAGATAGTAATTTACACAAAAACTATCATACTTGATTTGACAGATTAACATAATTTCCTCAATTTTGTGAAAAATAATTAAAACAACAAATGCGAATACTTACAGGCATACAAGCATCAGGCAGACCACATTTAGGAAATATATTAGGAGCAATTCGTCCAGCCATTGAATTATCGAAAAATCCAGCCAACGAATCTTTTCTTTTTATCGCTGATTTACACACCCTCACATCCCTAAAAGATGGCAAACAATTACGTGAAAATACATACGCAATCGCAGCAGCTTGGTTAGCTTTCGGATTTGATGCAGACAAGAACTTCTTTTACCGTCAGTCAAAATTAGCGGGTTATCATACCGAATTAATGTGGTATCTAAACTGTTTTACGCCCTTCCCAATGTTAGCAAATGCCACAAGTTTTAAGGATAAATCAGAAAAATTGGGGGATGTAAATGCAGGTTTATTTACTTACCCAGTCTTACAAGCGGCAGATATTATGTTGTATGATGCTCATATTGTCCCCGTTGGCAAAGACCAAAGACAGCATTTGGAAATGACTCGGGATTTGGGTGGAGCGTTCAATCGTCAATATGGCGAGAATACACTGGTTTTACCAGAAGCTAAAATTGATGAGGCAGTTATGACAATTCCAGGCATTGATGGACTTAAAATGAGTAAATCTTTAAATAATTACATTGATATTTTCTTGGATGAAAAGGAATTACTGAAAGTGGTTAAAAAGGTTGTGACGGATGCAAAGACTTTGGAAGATGTTAAAAATCCCGATGAAGATAATGTCTTTAAATTGTATTCATTAGTGGCAAATTCAGAGGAAATCAAGGAAATGAAAGCCAATTATTTAGCGGGTGGTTATGGTTACGGACACGCAAAAAACGCCCTTCACGCTGTTTTGGTTAGGGAATTTAAGGAAGAGCGAGAGAAATTTGAATATTACATGAATCACATTCCTGAACTTGAACAAAAATTGCAAGAAGGAGAAGCGAAAGCGGAAGTAATTGCAAAATCAACGATTCAGAGAATTAGAAAGAAAATGAATTTAGATGATTAATCAACTTGATACCCAAGCATTTTTATGGCTAAATTCATTACATACTGATTTTTTTGACCCAATTATGTTATGGATAACAAACAGAAATTCTTGGTTTCCGATGTATGTCATCATCATTGGAGGCATTGTTTGGACTCAAAAAAGAAAATCTATCGGCCTTTTATTGATGATGATTTTCAGCGTAATTATTTCTGACCAAGTTTGTTCAAGTGTTTTGAAACCTTTGATTCATAGATTAAGACCATGTCACGAACCATCCATTCAAAATTTAGTTCATCTCGTTGGCAATTGTGGAGGGCAATTTGGGTTTTGTTCATCCCACGCTGCCAACACTTTTGCTTTAGTAACTTGCTTAATTTTATTATTTGGAAAACAATATACGGGAATAAAGTATTTGTATATTTGGGCAATAATTATTTCATACAGTCGTATTTACGTTGGTGTTCATTATCCACTTGATGTCCTTTCAGGGACAGGAGTTGGCGTTTCAGCATCATTATTTTGCCATAAAATTTACCATTATTATCTATCAAAAATCCATGAAAAGCCTTAAAACCATTTTAATCATTAGTTTTCTAATTATTTCTTTCTCTTCAAAAATTAACTCAAAAGTCTCAATTGACGAAGCTGAAAAAATTGTCGGCATTTGGTTTACTGACGACAAAACATCCAAAATCCAGATTTATAAAAATGAAAGTCAATATTTTGGAAAAATCATTTGGATGGCTTCAAAAGCAAGCAAAGAAGAACTTAAAGTAAAACCGAAAGTAGGTTATCAAATATTTAGGAAATTTACTTTTGAAGGTAAAAATGTTTGGTCAGGCGGACAAGTCAGCGACCCAAGAAGTGGTATGACTGTTTCGGGCAAAATGACATTGAAAGATGAAAATACTTTGAATGTTAGAGGATATGTGGGTACTCCAATGTTTGGAAAAACTGTTGTACTTCTTAGGGTTGAATAAAAAGTTTCAAGTTATTAAATTTCTAAGTTATTAGAAAATGTGCAATTTTAAGCACCAACTTAGAAACTTAACTTCTTAAAATTAGACACTTAAAAGAAACGCCATTGTATCAACGCCATCGGCGTAATCCCATAATTTAGGCTTTTGAGCATCCCCAAAATTCAAACTCTTCTTATACCAAGAATCTTTGGAAACAACACACTGAATTTTATCTTTATTCCCTTCCATTTTAGATTTCAAATCCTCCTCATTTTTATATTCTTCATAAAAAATTACTGAAATTGGCGAAACTAAGTTTTCACTCGGAGCTAAAATCATGAATCCATTATCAAAATGCGGCATCATGTTTACCAAATAGATGGACTTGTTATAATCGTAATTATTTTTATACTTATTGTGATAAAAAATATCTCCCAAAGGTTCAATTGCATCATAAAATTTAGTGAAATCATACTTTTCTGGGACATAAATTTTTGAAACGTTTCGACAACCCAAACCGTAATAATCTGTAATATCCTTCCCCAAATTCAAATAATCTTCCTCCGTCTCATTTCCCTTTAAAATTCCAACTGATGTTCTATTTTTACGAATAATATGTGGTTTAGATTTGAAATAATATTCAAAATATTTTGCAGAATTATCTGAGCCTGTGGCAATTAACGCATCAACTTCGTTTAATTTATCGGCAATTCTGATTTCTAAATTCGGATTAATCTCTAATAATTTTTCAATTAAAGTGGTCATTAAATAAGAATCCTGTGAACTTATTTTTGCCACACAAACATGACCTGAAAGCACAATTGTCATCATATCATGAAAGCCGACCGCAGGAATATTTCCAGCCATAATTACACCAATACTTTTAATGGTTTTTGGTTTATCTAAGATTTCGTAAAGGTCTGTCCATTGCAATAATAAATCATGGTTTAGGAAATAATCAGCAATGGCTTTTAGTGATTTTTTGGTATTTTCTATGGTAAACCAATTATTTTGATGAGATGCCTTATCCGCCCAAAGTTCAATTTCTAAAATATTTTTGGGGTCGTTTAAATAGAGTCCTAAGTCGGAAAAAGCCTTGATTCTTGCTTGTAATGTCATGTTTTCTGAAATTTAATGCAATTTACTCAAAACTTGTCAAATAAATATTTTACAATACTCTTCAAACTTTGTAGGCTATTAATTTTAAACTAATTAAATTTGTAGCAGTTTATTAAATATATGAATTTAGAAGAAGCCGTGTGCTTAAAATTCATACTCATTAAAGAAGAATGTTATGGCAATTATTATCACCGAAGAATGTATAAATTGCGGGGCTTGCGAACCAGAATGTCCCAATACTGCCATCTATGAAGGCGGTGTTGAATGGACATGGGCGGGAGGCACAAAACTGATAGATGTTGAATTAGAAGACGGTTCATCAATTGGCGGAAAAGACCCGATGACTCCCGTTTCTGACGAATTTTATTACATAGTTTCTGATAAGTGTACTGAATGTATGGGTTTTCATGAAGAACCACAATGTGCGGCAGTTTGTCCAGTAGATTGTTGCGTGCCAGACCCTGACCACGAGGAAGATGAAGAAACATTGTTGGCTAAAAAGGCTTGGTTACACGCTGAATAAAATTTCGATTTACAAACAATAAAAAGCCTTAACAATTTGATTTGTTAAGGCTTTTTTCTATTCAAAAACCATTGAATATTTGAATCATAACGAATATCAAACATCGAGATTTTTAATAAATTCCCGCTTTTGTTTCCTCCACAATGTAATCAACAACTGCCTTTAAATCTCCCCCAGTTTGCTCAAAAACGGCTAATTGTCTGTCAGCACCTGTGCCGTGATCAAGGATTTGTTTGATATATTCAACTTCGTGACGGCTTCCCAATTCATCCAAAACATCATCCACAAAATCTAATAATTCCCCACAAAGTTCACGATAAGGCACTTCTTCTTGCTTACCGAAATCAATCAACTTTCCTTGAATTCCATAACGTGCGGCTCGCCATTTATTTTCATTAATTAATACCTTTCTATAGGGTCTAAAACTTAGATTTTGTTTCAATAATTTGTGCATTTTTGCTACTAATGCTTGAATTAAAGCTGCAATGCAGATGGTTTCATCAATCCGCATGGGTATATCACAAATCCTAAATTCGATGGTATCAAAATAGGGATGAAGCCGAATATCCCACCAAATTTTCTTTCCGTTATCAATACAGTTTGTCTTCACCAAGAGTTTGATGTATTCGTCATATTCATTGGCAGAAGCAAAAAAATCTGGAATACCTGTGCGTGGAAATTTGTCAAAAACTTTTGAACGATAAGATTTAAAACCCGTATTTCGTCCGCACCAAAAGGGGGAATTGGTTGAAAGAGCATAGATATGAGGCAGAAAATAACGAACAGCGTTCAAAATTTGGATACCTTCCTCTCTACTTTCAATTCCGACATGAACGTGAAGCCCGAAAATTAAATTTCCTCTGGCAACATCTCTTAATTCATCAATGAGGGCATCGTACCGTTCATTTGGCGTAATTAATTGGTCTTGCCAATCCGAAAAAGGGTGCGTTCCTGCGGCAGCAACTAACAAATTTTGCTGGTCGGCTAATTCAATAATATGTTTTCTGAGTTCTGTAACTTCCGCCCTTGCCTCTTGAATGTTATGACAAATATTTGTTCCCACTTCCACAACGGCTTGGTGCATTTCTGCCTTCACTCGTTCTTGAAGTGTGATTTGTCCGCCCTCCACAATTTTACTCATGTGTGAGCGTAATTCCCGTGTTACAGGGTCAATGGTTTGAAATTCTTCTTCTATTCCAAGTGTGAATAATGGCATTATTCTTAGGGGTTTGGGAAAGTTTTAATGATAAACTATTTAACTTACTGACATAGGCTGAGGTTTGAACCCAGCCTATGTTTAATTTACTTCATACTTGCCAAGGCACTTAAATCTTTACCCGAAATACAGTTTGACATAAAAGTCCCCCAAGTCAAATTATTTTTACCGTCTTTATGTTTTTTTGCTCTATCAATTGCCACTTTTGCCATCGTATCCACTACCCAATCAAAATTTTCTTGACCTACGGAAGTAACTTCAGCGTCAGGAGCTGGGTTGCAAAAATCAATGGCATAAGGAATTCCATCTTTTACCGCAAATTCAACGGTATTGAAATCATAGCCAAGAGCATTATTTAATTTCAAAACGTAATCTTTAACCGTTGCCAATAATTTCTTGGCGTGTGGTCCCGTTGGTAATTGTGCATCATACCGCAAGTGAGGCTGATTTCGAGGTTCGTAAGGCATAATTTTTACCTCTTTCCCACCCAAACAATAACACCTAAAATAATCAGTAAAGACAATTTCTTCTTGCAAAAGCATTACCAATTGGTCGGTTTCGTCATACGCATTAAACAATTCATCGGGATTTCTCACCTTATAAACGCTTTTCCAACCACCGCCCGAATGAGGTTTCATGTAAGCAGGGAAACCTATATGGTCAAAAATATCACCCCAAGGCAAAGGAAATTTCAAATTTCTAAACGATGATTCCGATGTATCGGTCGGGCGTTCTTTTGAGGGTAATAAAACCGTTTTGGGAACAGGAACGCCTAAATGAACTGCCAAAGCGTTATTAAAAAATTTCTCATCAGCCGACCACCAAAAGGGGTTATTAATGACCGCTGTACCCGTTAGAGCCGTATTTTTAAGCATAGCCCTGTAAAAGGGAACGTCCTGTGAAATACGGTCAATAATGACATCATAACCCGACGAAACGCCTTGCAAAACCTTATCAACGACCAATCGTTCTGCCATGATTCCCGAAGGAGCTATTTGATTAACCCTCTCTACAAATGCCTCTGGAAAAGAGGACTCCATTCCGTGAAGAATACCTATTTTTTTCATAACTATGAATTTGAAATGTTGTCATCCCTGCGAAGAAGGGAACTGACTTTGTAATGTGAAAATGATTAAATATTATAAATTCCCTCCTTCGTCGGGATGTCAGTAAATTTTAATTGATATTAAATTTTATTCAAATATTCTGGAAACATTTCTCGCCATATTTCCCAATCGTGCGTACCATGCCAACGAACGTCTAACCAATGATTAATGTTTTTGTGGGCTAAAATTTCGGAGAGGTTTTCGTTATCAGGCATACAAAAATCAGCCTTACAAGTTCCCAAAATTATATTCATATTCCAAAGATTTGGGTCATTTGCATTGGGTAAATAATTAGGAGGATTGTTGAAAAATACATTTTCGTCGTAATAATCACCCAAAAAAGAACGAATATCAAATGCAGCACCCATGGTGAATAAATGCGAAACTTTATCTGGATGTCTGAACGCAAAATTTGCCGCATGAAATCCCCCAAAACTACAACCCGCAACGGCAACTTTCGACACATTACATTCTTCCAAAATGGCTGGAATTAGTTCTTCATTCAAATATTGGTCATAATAGATATGATTTTGAATTCGCTCGGAAGGATGAAGATGTTTGCCGTACCATGAATGTTTATCAATGCTGTCGGGGCAGTAAATTTTTACCTTCCCAGATTCAATTTGTCCACGAGCCGATTCGATTAATTTAAAATCTTTTGCTTCGTGATAACGCCCCATTGTGGTTGGAAAAACGATTACTGGATAACCCCAATTGCCAAAAACAAGCATTTCATTATCGGCTCCAAGATGGTGAGAATAGTATTTCAAATAGCGTTCTTGCATAATTTGAGAGGTTAGTTTTAGTTTTTATTGTTAATTTTATCCTAAAATAGAGATTGTTTTTTAGTTTCAAAAGATTTTTTATGATAATTTTCTCAAAACAAAATTTATTATTTATGGTATTTTATGGAATAATCCTAAAAACTATCGCTCAACAAAACCTCAATAAATTGTCGGAAAATAACACTCCATTAACTCAAATAGAAGAAAACATAACTTCAACCTATCTCAATCGTGAGGTGCATATTACTTTGATATATCCTAAAAATATTTCTGAAAAATTAAGCATTTTAATTTTTAATGATGGTCAAGATTTTAAGGAATTAGCGTTTTATTCAAGTATTGATACTTTATTAGCTCAAAACAAAATTCAACCATTTATGTGCGTTGGTATCCACGCCAATCATGACCGTTTACACGAATATGGTACTGCCTCACAGGCGGACTACAAACAGCGAGGTTCTAAAGCAAAACAGCATAGTGACTTTATTGTTCATGAACTTTTGCCGCTGTTGTTTAAAAAATATCCCATAAAAATTGAAGGAAATGTTATTGGGGGATTGTCATTGGGTGGACTGTCAGCGATGGATATTGGTTGGAATAATTCAAATCTATTTTCAAAAATTGGTGTTTTTTCTGGTTCATTTTGGTGGCGACAAAAAACGGAGGAGGAAGGTTATACCGACGAAAATGACCGAATTATGCACAATATTATTCGAGCGGGAACTTATAAAAAAGGCTTAAAATTTTGGTTTGAGGCAGGAACAAACGATGAAAAATCAGACCGAAATAACAATGGAATAATTGACGCCATTGATGATACGCTTGATTTAATGAAAGAACTCGAAAAGAAAGGCTATAAAAAAGACAATGACCTAACATACAGAGAGATAGAAGGTGGTGAGCATAATCAAAATACTTGGAAAATGGTTTTGCCAGAATTTTTGATTTGGGCTTTTGGACGATGATTTTTAACCTTATGGACGGGAAGATACAATTTTAAGATTATTTTTTTACATTTAACAATTTTCAATTAGCGTCCTCCGGTGCTTGCGGTTCAAACATATTTTAAGACCTTTTAACAAGAAATTTTGTGTAAAAACAACCTTTTAATGTAACATTGCATTTTCCTTAATCAATACATTTACGTTACATAAAACCTTAAAACTTATGCTTAAAAAACCTTACATCTTTACACTCTTAATTACGCTTTTTTTGCCCTTATCAGTCTTTGCGGGTGGTATAAAAGGTATCATAAAAAATACCAAAGGCGAGCAACTTTCATTTGCATCAATCATTGTGAAAGGTTCGTCAAAAGGCACAATGGCAAATGAAGATGGAGCGTATGAACTTTCCTTAGAAAAAGGCACTCACACCCTAATTTTCCAGTATTTAAGTCATAAAACACTTGAAAAAACAGTTGAAATTGGTTCGGATTATGTAGTATTAAATCCTGTTTTAGAAGAGCAATCAGTGGCTTTGAATGAAGTCAGATTCTCTGCAAAAGCCGAAGACCCAGCCTATAGCATCATGCGAAAAGCTATTTCGATGGCACGATTTAAAGTCTTGGAATTGGATGCCTATACTGCCCGAACCTACGTGAAGGGAACGGCAAAAGTGAATGAAGTGTCGGGATTAATTAAAATGTTGGCGGGTAAAAAAATTGAGAAAGAAACAGGTTTGAAAATTGGACAAACCTACGTGATTGAATCCATTAATGATATAAATTTCAAACAACCTTCAAACGTAAAAGAAAAAGTTGTTTCTGCCAGAAATAATTTACCCAAACAATTGCAAGACCAAGGAGCAAATTTCATCACCGTTGCTCGAACCAGTTTTTACAGTCCAAAATCTTTTGGCGACATGATTTCGCCATTATCTCCCTCAGCCTTAGCGTATTACAAATTCAAATATGAGGGAGATTTTAATGAAAATGGTCAGTTAGTCAATAAAATCAGGGTGATTCCAAAATCGCAAAATGAAAATGTTTTTAATGGAGTAATTAACATTATTGAGGATTCTTGGTATATCCATAGCTTGGATTTGAAATTTAAGGACGATAATACTTCAAATAATGTCAAGATTATTTACTCGCCTTTTAAGGATGTTTGGTTGCCTGTCAGTTATGCTTTTCGCTCAGATTTTGATGCTTTTGGATTTAGTGGTTTCTTTAATTACGTGACCAACGTAAGAAATTACAATGTATTAGTGAATGAGAAATATCATCAAAAACCAGTTGTCATTGATGAAAAAATTGATAAAGCCGAGGCAATTGCTTTAAAAAGTGAAAAAGTAAACGCTAAAACATCGCTAAAACAAAAAGAGATTACCAGGAAACAGTTAGAAAAATTCTTGAAATCTTCCGAAAAAGAGGATAAAAAAGAACGAAAAACAAAGGGTGAGGACGTTGCTTTGGTGCGTTCATACAGCATTGAAGTTGATACTTTATTTAAAAAAAGAACGTCTGATTTTTGGAATATTGAACGACAAGTACCGTTAACTGACTTTGAGATAAAGGGTTATGCCCAAGCCGACAGCATTACAAAAGCAAATGAAGGACAGTACAAAAAAGATTCCATTAAAAATTTGCCAGTTTTCAAAGTTTCACATATAATCACTGGAAAAACGTATAATTGTGGAAAAAGGGATGATTTATACGTATTTTATCCACGTTCTTTAACCTACACCTCTCCGCTTGCTCAAATTCCTTTGTTAGATTTCGTAAATACGGTTGATGGGTATTACTTACAGGCAGGAATAAAATACGAAACCAGAGATAAATTGATTAGTAGAACATCCCTTTATGGCAATTTTAAATATGCCATTGGTCGACAAGCATTCAATTTTGATGTTGGCTATTATGATTTTCAGATTAAAAAAAATCGCTCTTTTGAAGTTAAAGGTGGAAGAAATATTCAACAATTTAATGCTAATAATCCAATATCAACCCTGACAAATACGGTTTATACGATGTTGGGGGAGGAAAATTATATGAAAATATTTCAAAAAGATTTTGCTTATTTGGAATATAGAAAAAGATTTTCTCCCATGTTTGTGGGTATTTTAGGACTTGAATATGCACAGCGAAAAGAACTTCCAAATGTGCCTAATTTTAAGCCGTGGATTAACAATAAAGGTAAAGAATTTACTTCAAATCAACCTACTGCGATTGAATTAAATGATGATAGATTCGTCAATCCAGAGGCTTTCATTGTTGATTTAGAACTTGCTTTTCGACCATTTGCTAAAAAAGGTGAATTCAACGGACGTGAGTATTCAATTAATAATGGTAATCCAAATTTTAGAATTAAAAGTACGAATGGATTACTGTCAGACGGCAATTTCTCAAGATTGCAAGCCAGTTATGAACAAATTTTTGAGTTAGAAAAAGTTGGAGATTTGCACGTACTGGCGAATTATGGAGGATATTTAAAAGAGCCAACTTATTTTTCAGATTTTCGCCATTTCAATGGCAATCAGACGATTATAAGATCTTTTAGTTTTAATGCGTTCAGAAATTTGGACTATTACACTCATTCAACGAAAGGAAAGTATTTGGAAGTTTTCGCCGCCAATGATTTTCAGAAATTCTTATTAACGCAAATTACACCTCTAAGAATTTACGGTTTAAAAGAGTCAATTTTTGCCAACTATTTGAATATTCCAACTCAAAATTTTAATTATGTTGAAGTAGGCTATGGGATTTCGGGAATTGGAAAATTCTTAGGTTTAGAAGTTGTAGTTAATTTCGTGAATGGACAATATGGTTCGACAGTTTTGAGGGTTAAATTGAATAGGTAAATTTTCAAATTTTTGGTCTGAATTTGGATTGCAAAACGTTGCACCGCATAGGATTGAAGGATTTTTCGGATTATTGTCCAACGAAAATCCAAAAAATCTTCTAATCTGGCGAATCCAAATTCAGATAATTTTTAATCACTGCTTTTTTATCTATTTTACCAGTCGCAGTTTCAATAAATTTTTCCACAAAATAAATCTCCTTCGGAATTTCATATTTTGATAAAACTGATTGAATATTTAACAAAAAAGCGTTTTTTAAATCGGGAATTATCGTGTCTCCCTCTACAAATAGAACCAATTTCTGCCCTAATTTTTCATCCTCAATTCCATAAGCGAAATACCGTTTCGGATTCAACAACTTTATTTCATTCTCAATCAATTTTTCCACTTTTTCCAATTGAATTTTCACGCCTCCACTATTGATAATATTATCAAATCTACCAATTAGTTGAAACTCTTTTTCATTAATTATTTCAACAATATCATTCGTTTGGATTGAGACATTGTTAGTTGCTTCGGCAATAATATTTAAGCAGTTTCTATCATCAATTCCAATATTTACGCCTTCTAAA
Organism: Arcicella sp.; assembly: GCA_043756925.1. GTDB lineage: Bacteria > Bacteroidota > Bacteroidia > Cytophagales > Spirosomataceae > Arcicella. The sequence goes on from JAYVRF010000179.1 coordinate 13,159, forward strand.
ACTTGAAAATTATCGTTTTTATTTGCTCCATTTAAACGCTTTATAGCAATATGAGAAACCGTTTCAGTCATACCGTAAGTACTGTAAACTGGAGCGTGTAGTTTTTGTATTTCTTTTTCCAAAACCACATTTACAGCCGCTCCGCCTACAATTATTGCTTTTGATTTATTCAAGAACTCAACGTTTTTCTCATTTTCCAAAATATTTTGCAATTGTAAAGGCACGAAAGCAAAGAAATCAAAATGTTGATTTTCTAAGTTTTGCAATGGATTTCCTAATGGTTCAACGATGGTAAGTTTTAAGCCCAATTCCATTCCTCTGACAAGCATCATTATCCCTGCGATATAATCTACATTTAGACAAACTAATGCCCAGTCTCCCACTTCTAACCCAAATGTTTTACCAGTCAATTTAGCACTGGCAATCATCTGATTTCGGGTTAAAATAATTGGTTTAGGTTCACCCGTCGAACCCGAAGTTTTAAGCACAAATTCTTGTTGCCCAACAATCCATTTTTGACAAAAATTAATGACTTTTTGTTCATATTCAGTAATAGAAATTGGAAGATTCTGGAAGTTATCTATTTGCATATTTTCAGCGATTTTATAATTTCTTCTGTTTGCAAAATGGTCGCAAAAAAACACTCAAAGAAAACACCTTAATTTGGTATTTTCAATGAGTGTTCGCTTTTGATGAAATGTAATTACGCTACTTTTAAAGTATTTTTTGCATTATCGAATGTTGCATTATATTTTTTTAGTGCTTTTGTAGCAGGTCCAGTAGTAACAGTTCCGCTCGAATCAAACACAGAACCATGATTACTGCATTTAAAAGTAGCATTATCTGATAGAAAATCAACCGTAGTTCCTTGATGTGTACACGCTTTTTCAACGACTAAAAAATCGCCAGTTTTTGTTCTGGCAATGATAACGTCGCCTGAAACAACCGCCTGTCCATTCGTTTTCAAGGCTTCAAAATCTTTCACCGTAATATCCACGGTGAAATCAATTGCTCCTTTTGCTAAGGAATTATTACCCGTCAAACCTGAAACGGTGGACGTTCCGCCGCCTCCCGCTGGTGGAGGTGTAACAGGAGATGTAACCGCTGGGGTTGGGTCAGCTGCTTTGGTACAACCTGACATACAGTTTTGAAGAATGATAGCTCCTACGCTTATTCCAACAAGATTTAGAAATTCTTTACGTTCCATATTGATAAAGTTTACATTCTAAGAATGATTATAATTTGAAAACAATACTCAACGATTACTTGAAAGGTTGCGTTGATAAATTAGTAATTTTGTACATCCTGTTAAACAAAGATTCTTTGATATGGTTTAATAAAAGAAGAAATAGATTTATTTTCGTATTTGGCAATAAATTTATCATGTAAAAGATATATTTTCCAAATAATAGATAAATTTTAATTTAATTATCCATTTTTTATTAAATCACTAATTATAATATCTATATAAATTACTTTTGTATAGATAATTTATCATTTTAATTTATCAATTTCATGGCAGAAGAAGCGTTTTTAAATCCAATTAATAAAGATAAAGTAGCCGAGAATCCAGGGTTACTTCCTTATGCACACACAGCGGGCGGGGCGGTTATCAAACCTGATGACATGGGTAAAATCAAAGGACGTTCTGTGTTAGCAATGCGTCAGCAAACTGACCGTCAAATGAACCAACTGTATGAGCAAATGGAAGTTTTAGCTCGTCAGGCAAAATTGTTGGCTCAACGGAAGGAAATTTCAGAGAGAATTTATGATGCCGCCATGGGTTTTGAACCAATCATTAATGAAACTTATTATATGTATGAAAAAGATACTGGGACGGATTTATTATCGTTAGTTGCTCCAAATGAATGGGGACGTTCTTTTAAATACAGTCGTTTTTTGGCAAAATGCCTTCTTTTGGCTGATCATACTTGGGATGTTGAGTATAATGAGGAAGCGTATAATGACTAAATTTGTAAAAATTATTAACCAATAACGATTTACTATTATGTGGAAAACCATTAAAGAATACAAAGAAATATTGTTTACATTCCACGAAGGAATTGCTAAAATATCAATTAATCGTCCGCAAGTGCATAATGCTTTTACGCCTTTGACGGTAAAGGAGATGATTGATGCCATGAATATATGTCGTGATACGGAAAATATTGGCGTAATTATCTTAACAGGTGAAGGTGGAAAAGCCTTCTGTTCAGGTGGCGACCAATCGGTTCGTGGACATGGTGGATATGTGGGTGAAGATACCGTTCCGAGATTGAATGTTCTGGACTTTCAAAAACAAATTCGTTCTATTCCAAAGCCTGTTATAGCCATGGTGGCAGGTTGGGCAATTGGTGGCGGACACGTGCTCCACGTAGTTTGTGACCTTTCAATTGCGGCAGATAATGCTCGTTTTGGACAAACTGGACCAAATGTAGGTTCGTTTGATGGTGGATTTGGAGCTTCATATTTAGCCCGTGTGGTTGGTCAGAAAAAAGCCCGTGAAATTTGGTTTTTGTGTGACCAATACGATGCACAAGAGGCTTTAAATATGGGTTTAGTGAACAAAGTTGTGCCTTTGGAAAAATTGGAAGAAACAGCGATTTCTTGGTGCAAAAAAATATTAGAAAAAAGTCCACTATCTCTGCGTTTACTGAAATCATCATTCAATGCTGAGTTAGACGGACAGGCGGGAATTCAAGAATTGGCGGGAAATGCAACACTACTTTATTATTTATCGGAAGAAGCGAAGGAAGGTAGAAATGCCTTTGTGGAGAAGCGTAAGCCTGATTTTAGTAAGTTTCCAAAGTTTCCTTGATGATATTGTCATTTTTTCAACTTCCCGAAAGTTTTAGAACTTTCGGGAAGTTTGTCAATAAACAATCTGTAATTTTGCATGAAATTCACAAATTAAGAAACCATGCAAATTATTGACGGAAAGGCAACTGCCGACGAAATAAAGAAAGAAATAGCTCTTGAATTAGCTGAAATTAAGGCATCGGGTGGAAAAATCCCTCATCTTGTTGCCATTTTAGTTGGTAATAACGGAGCATCTGAAACGTATGTTGCTAATAAAGTAAAATCTTGTGAAGAATTAGGTTTCAAATCAACCTTACTGCGTTTTGAAACAACCATTTCTGAATCTGAACTTTTAAAAGAAGTTATAAAAGTAAATCAGAATGATGATATGGACGGTTTAATCGTTCAATTACCCCTCCCCAACCATATTAATCCCGACCGTGTTATGGAAACAATTGACCACAAAAAAGACGTTGATGGTTTTCACCCAATCAATATCGGAAGAATGGCAAAAGGTCTTCCTGCCTACATTTCTGCGACTCCGCAGGGTGTTTTGGATTTATTGGAAAGATATAAAATTGAAACTTCTGGAAAGCATTGTGTGGTGGTTGGGCGTAGTCAAA
>JAYVRF010000180.1:0-16573 GCA_043756925.1 Arcicella sp.
TGCTCAAATAGAAAGGCTCAATTAGATAATTTTGCCGATAAATTTGATGAATTAATCCAGTTTTTGAAAGTAATTAAATTTTTATAGGAAAACCGTTTATTCATTTGATACATTATTCAAACTTCACCTCAAAAACTGTATATTGCGTAGATATATACCTCCAAAATTATCTCGATGCAATCACTCCAAAAAACTACCACTCAATCCCTCTCCAAAATTGGAAATTCTCTGACTACGGAAACGCAAATAGTCCCTTATGATACCCGAATAAACCGTGACCGACCCGCTTGCTTTGTATTTTTGATTGACCAAAGTGGAAGCATGAAGGATAATTGGGGTGGTGATACTTCTAAATCAAAAGCTGAAATGGTGGCGTTGTACGTTAATAATGCCATGAATGAGCTTATCAATGCTTGCCAAAAAACCGAAGCCGAACCACGCCACTATTTTGATATTGCGGTGATTGGTTACGGTAAAAAATCAGATGAAGCACATATTTTATGGGAAGGAAATCTTGCTGGCAAAACCTTTGTTTCTCCCGCAGAGTTAAAACAAAATCCAACGGGTAATAATGGTGAAATTGAGATAATTAGACGTACTTTCAAAGGCGAAACCAAAGTGAAAATTCCCGTGGTTTATTGGTTTTCGCCCGTGGCGAAATCGCTTACGCCCATGGGAAGTGCCTTTGATAAATGTACCGAAATATTGGAAGATTGGACTGCCCAACACACCAACAGCTTTCCACCCATTGTGATAAATATTACTGACGGCGAACAAACAGATTGTGAAGATAGCAAACTACTGGAAAAAGCCCATCAATTACGCCAAACCAAAACGTTTTACGGAAAAACGCTGCTGTTTAACGTACATATTTCCTCCATGACCGATGCCTCCGTGGTATTTCCTGAACGCATGGATGAACTACCCAACAATAAACAAAGCCGTTTGCTGTACGAGATGAGTAGTATGTTGCCTTTGGCTTTTAAACAACGGATTGCTACGGAGGTAAAAAAGACGGATTTAAGGGAAAATACTGAATACGTGGCAATGACTTTCCAAGCCTCGGTGAGTGATATGATTAAATGCTTAGACATTGGTACTAAAACCATCAAAACTTCTTAGTTTATGCTTCCTACTACACAAGAATACAAAATATCGTTGATGATTGGGCAGGACTCTTTCCGTACTTTGGAAGGCGTGGAAGTGATACCCAACCCCTATTATCCCGAAGAACCTTGGTACTCTACGGGTGGTTTAGCAATTGTTTTTAAGCTAAAACTCAAAGACAAACTCTATGCCCTCAAATGTTTTTATACCGAAGCCAACGAACGCCAAGAACGTTTAGGACTCATTGCCAACTACCTCAAACAAAATCCTTCTCCGTATTTTGTGGATTTTACTTACCTCGAAAATGAACTTTGGGTAGAAACTGAGAACGACGAAGGACAAGGCTACCCCGTAGTATTGATGGAATGGGTTGAAGGCAAAACCTTGGATAATTATTTGGAAGAAATTTGCCAACAACAAAACAAACCTGCCCTCCAAAACCTGTATTTTCAATTTTGTAATTTGGCTTGGTGGCTACAGCAACAACCCATTGCCCACGGGGATTTGAAACACGATAATTTGATAGTTATGCCCGAGGGGAAACTAAAACTCATTGATTACGATGGCGTATTCGTACCCGCCCTACAAGGACGCAAAGCCAATGAACAAGGCAGTCCTTGCTACCAACACCCCAAAAGAGATGCCCATTATTTTAATGAACGCTTGGATGATTTTAGCTTGCTGATACTACAAATTACTCTCTTGGCTTTACAACACGAACCAAGCCTTTTTAAAGCACACTACAACGGAGACGGTATTTTATTGAAAGATACTGATTACCTAAACTTTGCTAAAAGTCCTACAAAAACTCTTTTATGGCATCTGAATGATGTTAAAATTCATTTATTACTGACACAATTGCAAAGTAATCTTGATAATTTGAGTACTATTGATTTACTAACTTCATTACAAGATATAAAGTGGATTCAATGGTTGGCGGATGGGCAAGAGGATAATATATTGGTCATGGAAAGACAACGGTTAAAAAATAAGATTCTTAATGATGAGAACTGGAGAGATTTATTTCTAAGAAGAATGTCATTAACTTATCCCTTAGATGAGATAATGATTGAAAAATATAAAAATATTTTAAATTGGCGTAAATTAAGTAGTAATTCCAAAATATTATGGACATATGACTTGCTTGTAAAGTATGAAGATAAATGGGTCTGGGGTCATCTTAGATTTAATAGTAGCTTTAAATTACAAATAACATCTGAATTGATTGAAAAATATAAAGATAAATGGAAATGGGGAGAATTTGGAATTAGTAGCCACAGGAGTGCCATTTTTCCATTAACCCCTGAATTAATTGAAAAGTATAAAGATAAATTGGACTTTGGAAAATGGGGACTCAGCGGGAATTATGAACTATTATGGAATTCAGACTTGATTGAAAAATATAAAGATAAGTGGGATTGGGAAGCATTAAGTAAGAATTCAACCTTGCCATGGGAAATGAGTTTGATTGAAAAATATAAAGATAAATGGACTTGGGATAAAATAGATTATCATATAATTTTCGAAACCACTTCTTGTATAGGATTAGTTACAAACTCAGGACTATCATGGACTCTTGAATTAATTGAAACTTATAAAGATAGGTGGAATTGGAAAGAATTGAGTATAAAATCAGATTTACCATGGACAACTGATTTAATTGAAAAATATCAAGATAAGTGGAACTGGGAAGGATTGAGTAGTAACATTAAATTGCCTTGGACATTAGACTTGATTGAAAGATATAAAGATAAATGGAACTGGAAGAGTTTAAGTAGCAATTATGCTTTACCATGGACAACTGATTTGATTGAAAAATATCAAGGTAACTGGAATTGGGAAGGATTAAGTAGCAATACTAAATTGCCTTGGACAATTGACTTGATTGAAAAATATAAAGATAAATGGGATTGGGAAGATTTAAGCAAAAATCCTTCCTTACCATTGACATTTGACTTAATAGAAAAATATCAAGATAATTTGAACTGGGAAAGATTAAGTTATAATTCTGATTTTTCGTGGGGAATTACATTAATTGAAAAATACCAAGATTGGTGGTATTGGAAGGGATTGAGTAGCAATACTAAATTACCTTGGACATTGGACTTGATTGAAAAATATAAAGATAAGTGGAATTGGCAAAATTTGAGTAATAATTCATCCCTTCCATGGGATTCTGAAATGATAGATAAATATAGTAAGAAATGGATTAATAAAGAACTAAGATATAATTCTGATATACCTTGGACAATGACTTTGATTGAAAAGTATCAAAATGAATGGGATGACTGGAATAAAACTAAAAGTATTAATGTCAAAGTGCTTACATCACTGTTAAATGATAAATTTATCCATGAGATAATGATGGAATTGCACGAAAAAAAACGTGTTTAGCATGCAGTTAATGATGAAAGGGAAACATACCATTTTCTTCTCTTGGCAATCCGATAATGTCAAAGAAAATAAATATATAATTAAGGAATGTTTGAAAAAAGTATCAAAATCACTTAACAAAGATTGCTCTTATGAAGTGATTATAGATGAAGGAACAAATAAAACTTTTGGCAGTCCACATATTTCTACTACAATTTTCAACAAAATTGATAAATGTGATATTTTCGTTTGCGATGTTTCAATTATAAATTCAAATTTCGAAAAAAATCCAAATTCTCGTCTAACTCCTAATCCAAATGTAATGCTTGAATTAGGTTATGCTGTGAATTTATTAGGCTGGGAGAGAATTATTTGCATCAATAATTTGCAGTTTGGAGAAATAGAAAAATTACCTTTTGATATACGAGGCAACAGAATTAGCAAATATGATAGTTCAAAGGAAGGGTTTGAATTAAATTTAGAAACTACTCTAAAAAAAGCCATAAAAGCTATTCTTGATAACTATGAAACTATCTTAGATAATCATAATTCCAAAGAAAATAAATCACACGATAGAAATATTGCTACAAAGTTTTTAGCTATTTGCTCTGAGAAAATCTTTTTTGAAAGCATAAACGGGTCGAGTTCGAATATGAGAACAACACAAAGATATTACAATTTATGGCAGAAATATGGAAATTTTTACGATGATTCACTAAATAGGTTCACTAACTCTAATCTTGATTCAGCTGTTAAAATTTTTATTTATAACCTTGATAGATTCGAATCAAAATGTTCAGAAATATTCTTTTACCATAAAGACGAACAGTATTCTGATACATATATTGACAGAATTTACAAATTTCCAAAAGAACCAAGAAGTAGAGAGAGTCTTTCTGAACGAAATCAAAGACTTAATTCAGTAAAAACAGAATTAGTAGAACTTGGTAAAGAGGTAAAAACATCATACCAAGAGGTTGTATTATCAATTATAAAGAATGGATTGATTTAATAAACAATTTAAGAATGAACATATTCATCTTGTCAAATTCAGCTATCTCATCAAAGCTACCTATCGAGTAAAGTTTCAAGTAATTATTGGGGAAATTCTGTGGTTACAGCAAATGCTTTTGGCTCATAAAGTAAGCATTACTGAAAAAATCGAAAGTAAACAACAATATCAAGAAGCACAACAGCGGTGGGAGTCCTTCAATGCTGCCATTTCAGAAGATACCGAGACGATAGCAAAAATTAATAATGTTAAACTGCAAGAAAGTATAAAGGCTTTGTATCGTGAAGGCGTTAAACTCTGCCATCCTGATAGTCCATTGGTACAAGATGAATTCAAAGGAAAAGCTCGTCAAGTATTTCTGAAATTGAAAGAAGCATACGACCAAAATAACCTTGAAGCATTGCAAGATATTTTGTATGAGTTGAAAATGGGTGTTGCTTTTGGCAATACAAATTTTGAATCGGTATCATTTGATGATTTAGAAAAATACCTTGAAAAATTGGTAAGACAGACAGCAGAGCTTGTTTTGTCTTTATCAACCTTACAGAACGACCAACGTTTTATCCTTCAAACGGGCGATGAAACTATACTTCAAAATCACTTGGCTAAGGAGGAGATGGTGTTGGTTGAGAAACTGAGGTTTTTGAAGGGAGAGGTTGGAGAGGTTTAGGAAATGTATTCAAGAAAGGCTAATTCCCAACTAATCAATACCATAGCGGATATTTCTCATTTGTTTCTAAGGAAGCCTTCGTTTTGAACGAAGGCTTCCTCAATTTTCTCCTAAAAACCCACCCCAACCACCAAGGTTTTAATCCTGCATAGGTGCATATTTGAGGTGATATAGAGCGTTGAGCCGTCGTTGCCCCATGCACAGTTTGCGGTGGGTTCGTTGGTGTCGATTCTGCCTAAAAGTTTGCCTTCGGGAGAGATGATTAATACGCCTCCTGGTCCTGTGGCAAATAAATTTCCCTTTTTGTCGATTTTCATGCCGTCGGGTAAACCTTTTAATTTCTCTGTTTTTCCTAATGAGGTTGCATCAAAAAATACCTTTCCGTTCGCTAAACTTCCATCATTTTGGACAAGATATGCCATGATGATTGCTCGGTCTGGGTCGGATTGGGCAACGTATAAAATCTTTTCATCGGGTGAGAATGCTAATCCATTTGGTCTCTGTAAATCACTGATTACTACGCTGACTTTTCCATCCGTCCCGATGCGATAAACGCCAAAAATATCCGACTCTCGGGTTGGGTCATTTTCTTTTTTGTCGAGCCCATAAGGTGGATCGGTGAAATAATATGCTCCGCTTGAATGTTGAACAACATCGTTGGGACTGTTTAATCTTTTACCCTGAAAATTATCTGCTAATGTACGTTTTCCGCCTATTGCTAAGGGCATTGCTGATACTCTTCTATCGCCGTGTTCGCAGGCTACTAATTCTCCTTTTTGATTGATAATCAAGCCGTTACTGCCTGGTTCGTTGCTATATCTGCCCAAACCTGTATAGCCCGAAGGTTTCAAAAATGGGGTTGCGGATTTATCGCCCTCTTTCCATCGATAAATGGTGTTGGCGGGCACATCTGAGAATAATAAAAACGCACCATTTTTTACCCAAACTGGTCCTTCTGACCATTGATAACCAGAAGACAACACTTCGATTTTGGCATCTGGGGCGATTAATTTATCCAAAGAAGGGTCAATTCTGACTACTTTCCCGATGGTTGGATAGTTGGTTTGTGCGGATATGGCTGACATACAACAAGTTATTAGGAGGGTTGATAAGATTGTTTTCATTTTTATTCACCAAAAGGTTTGAAAATGGGATGGGCAAATTTAGTTTCGTTAGTTTTAATAATTGACATGATTTGGTAGTTAATCTGTTCTTTAATTTTATTGAATACTGCTCCGTCGTTGGTGGTAATATTATAGGAAACTAAGACATCCAATGAGTTTTCACCAAAGCCTCCGAAACGTGTGATGCCTGGATCTGGCTTGTGGCTAAGTTCTTGACTATGAATGGCTTGATTAATTTCTCTGATGATTTTTTCTAAAATATCTATTGAGGTATCTAACTGTAATTTTACGGTATATTTCGCCCGCATAAATTTCCTTTTAGTCTGATTTTCAAGGGCTTGTGCAGTTAAAAGTCGGTTGGGAACGCTGATTAAACTGCCATCACCCGTGCGAATGCGAGTACTGCGAAAACCGATATTTTCAACATCTCCCGAGACTTTATCCAATTGAATATTATCGCCCACGACAAAAGGTAAATCTAAAAATAAAGTGAATGAGGCAAAGAGATTTTCCAAAGTTTCACGGGCGGCTAAGGCGATGGCGAGTCCTCCGATGCCTAAACCCGTTACCAACGCCACAACATCTACTTTGAAAACGATTCCTAATAAGACAAAAATGGTTAAGATAGAAATTAGTACAATGACTAAATCTTTAAAAAAAGGGATGAATTGGTCGTCTAATTTTGAGGGGGTTAGCGTAGCTCGTTCTTGGAAAATTAAGGCAATAAATTTTGTGATTCTCACTAAAATCCAAGCAACGGCAAAGATAAAAATGCCTTCGTAAATTCTGATTAATAACATTTTTAAGCCAAATATTTCCTGTGAAGGTAAGTGCCAAGACATTGGGAAATGAATAAAAGTAGAAGCTAAGTATATGAATATCAAGGTGATAAGTAATCTGACGGGTTGTCCAAGCATTTCAACGAAAGTGCGAATTGGAATGTTGTCGTGACGAATGAAACGATAGAGAATTTTACTGAAATATTCTGCTAAGTAGCGTCTAAATAATAGTCCGAAAGCTAATGTCCCGAGCAACCAGAGGATGTCGGTAACTTTATTTTCAAGAAATTCGGATGGTAAATACTGCATTTTCAAAGGTTTGAATGAAATGTAAAGTTAATTTATTCTGGTTGTTGAGAAACATTAATTAAAGAAAAAGTAATTTTGTTGAGATTAAATGAAATATTGTCAGAGCGACCCTGTCTGTGCGACTCGGTCTGTGCGACTCGGTCTGTGCGACTCAGTCTGAATTTGGATTCTTCAGATTAATGGATTTAAGGATTTTGCCAAAATAATTCTAAAAATCCCATGAATCCAAATTCTGGCATTTTAAATGGATGTTAAGTTTGAACTGAATTGTATTTATAAAAGAATTATCACGAAAATATCAAATGAATTTATCCATTGACTTAGGAAATACTTATGCAAAAACGGGACTTTTTTCGGAAGGGAAATTGGTGGAAACTAATTGGAAATTGAGTTATCCAGAATTGGTTAGTTACGCTCAAAGTGTTCATCCTCAACGGATTGTGGTTTCTTCGGTGAGTTATTCAGAAGAGCAATTGAAGGATGAATTTTCTAAGATTACCCCCAATATTTACTTACTGAAAAGCACTACTCCCGTACCACTTACTAAACGCTACGATTCGCCCGAAACGTTGGGTGCTGACCGTGTGGCGGCTGCCGTTGGTGCAAAGGTTTTATACCCGAAAAATAACTGTTTAGTGATTGACATGGGAACTTGTATTACGTATGATTTAGTGGATGCGGAGGATAATTTTCACGGTGGAATTATTTCCCCAGGTGTGCGTATGAGGTTTAAAGCCATGAATACTTTTACCAAGCGTTTGCCGTTATTAGAACCCGATGGAATCCCCAATGGAATCCCCGAATTGATTGGTAAAAACACGAAACACGCTATGCAAAGTGGCGTTATGAATGGTTTACTGGCAGAAATAAACGGACTAATTGAGGAGTATGACAAGGTTTTAACAAATATTAACGTCATTTTCTGTGGAGGAGATGCGACTTACTTTGCAAATCGCATAAAAAAACCGAACTTTGTAGTCCCAGAATTAGTGCTGATTGGACTTAACCGAATTTTAGAATATAATGTCGAATAATACACAGATAAAAAATTATCATAATTTTTCAAATAATAGTTGTACATTTTCTTCAAAAAAGATGTTAAAAATAGTCGCATATAGTCTTCTTTTAACTGCAAACTGCCTACTATTTATCTCCAAAACTAACGCACAGCAAACAAATTCACCGTTTTCTCATTTGGGAATTGGCGAGGTTTACACGGGTGGAACGGCGGTGCAATCAGCAATGGGCGGTTTGGGTGTTGCGAATTCAAACGGTATTTATATTAACACGATAAACCCAGCTTTGTTGGCTCGAAATCGTTACACTGTTTTTGAAATGGGCGTGAATATGGAAAGCAAAATGATGCAGAATGAGCGACAACTTTCTAATACTTTTAATGGTTCATTGAATCCAATCATGTTAGCTTTGCCAGCATCCCCAAGATGGACCTTGGTGCTTGGTTTGGCTCCTGTTAGTACGGTTAATTATCAAACCTCTACTTCTCAAAAATTGAGTATTGTAGGCACAGACAGTATAAGATATTCTTACAAGGGTGAAGGAGGATTAAATAAGGCGGTTGTCGCAAATGGTGTTAGAATTTTTAAGGATATGTATGTAGGTTTGGAAACTTCTTATCTTTTTGGCGTTATTAACCGTGATGTTACAACTCAAAATTTTAGCGATTCTCAGAATTATGAAGTGATTTTAGCAGACCGGGTTAATTATTCTGGTTTACATTTTAAATTAGGATGGGCCTGGAAACCAAAGCTGAATAAAGATTATTTTCTTAATCTTGGAGCAACGGCAGATTTCGGGCAAAGCATCGGAGTAAAATCATTGAAAAGGTTCACCATTAACAGTGCTGGCGGACAACAAATTAATGCTGACACATTGAAAAAAATCAATGGAAATGCCTCATTACCAGCTACTTACAGATTTGGAATTAGTCTTGAAAAACCCGCAAAATTGTTAGTTTCGCTTGATTATTCATTGACGCAATGGTCGGGATTTCAGAATATTAATGGTTCTAACGAAAACTTAAAGAATGCTTCAACGGTTGCTTTGGGAGCGGAATATATTCCTGAATTTGATGCTATAAATGGGTATTTTAACCATGTAATGTATCGTGCAGGAGTCAATTATACTACTTCTCCTTATTCAATTAACGGTGGTAATGCGGCAACAGATATGAGTTTTTCAGTAGGTGCTTCGTTTCCTTTAAGAACAATTTCATACATTAATGTGGCATACGTAAGAGGAAAAAGAGGAACTTTTGCAACGACTGGAATTGAGGAGGTTTACAACAAAATCGTAGTTGGATTTTCTTTGGGAGATTTTTATTGGTTCCGCAAAGCGAAGATTGATTAGTTATTGGTTACTTGTTAATAGTTATTGGTTCACAAGATGTTGATAATTAAATATATACAAAGATTATTAAGTGCCGTGGTCAGTGTTCACGGGGTCGCCCAGACTGACCACTTTTGTTGTGATATATTGTTAAATAGGAAAAATCATTTCTATCTCCTTTTTCCTATTTCCTGCCTCCTTCTAACTTCTTGCGAAGACGATAAAAAAGTCATTAAAAAGGAAGAATATAAAGGTCCAATTTCAGAAGTTTATGGCATTAATATGACCTATTCCGATTCAGCAAAATTAGTGGTTAGAATGACGACCGATGTGCAATTGACGATGGCTTCGGAGGATAAGGTTTTCCCGAAAGAGATTCGGGTGTTCTTTTTTGATAAATTTGGGAATAATACCACGAAACTAAGAGGAGACTCTGCCAGATTTATTCGAGCTAAAAACCTTTACAGAATTATGGGAAGAGTTCAGATTGATAATCAAGTGAAGCACGAAATCTTGGAAACGCCTGAGTTATTTTGGAGTCCTGATACGAAGAAAATTTATACCGACAAGCGAGTAGATATTAAAACTCCCGACCAAGTCCTGCACGGTATGGGCATGGATTCTAATCAAGATTTTACGGATTACACGATTAGAAAAGTTACGGGGGTGGTTAGTGTGAAGAGTCTTCCTCAATAGGTAATTATTGAGGTTTGAACGATTAGTTTTTACATCCTTCCAATACCTTCTGTACACTTTTTACGTCCGTAATTACCTTTTCGTTTCCCCATTCATTGTAAATGTACGTTCCAATTTCAGCTACGTCCAACGCCTGTAATAGAGTATTGGCTGGCATGGGTTGGCGGTAGGTTTTGCCATTAACTACGATGGTGTCTTTCAAGCCATATCTCATCGAGCAAAGAATCAAATTTTTATTGTCTTTTAAGAAATCTGACCCTGCAATGGGCGGATAAAGTCCTGCCAACCCTTGTCCATTATCTTGGTGACAATTGGCACAGTGTAATTTGTAAAGTGCTTGACCGTCAATGTAATACTGTTTTAGTTTTACGTCTTCTTGGCTGCATGAGATAGACAGTAAGCAGTAAATAGTGAGCAGTAAACAGGATGTAACTTGCAATATTTTCATTTTTGGCTCTATAATTAATCACTAAATCACAAGTGGAACGCCACCCGTTCAAAACTTATAACTCGTTCAATAAAACCTCCATATCCTCCATCAGTTTATCCACTTTCTCTGGAACAGTTCCGTCGTAAATTCCTCTAATATGTCGGTTTTTATCAACTAAAATAAACGCACCGCTGTGAACAATTCCACCGGGTTCGGAAGGGTCGTCGGCGGCGGAAACCATGTAGCTTTTTTGCCCGATTTCGTAGATTTTTGCTTTATCTCCCGTAACCATTTGCCACGTTCTTGATTTAATTCCTAAGTTATTCATGAATTCCCGCAACACAACGGGCGTATCATGGCGTGGGTCTATGGTGTGCGAGAGAATCGCCACTTTCGGATTGTCCTTAAACCTCTCATAAATCCGCAGCATTTGGGTTTTCATCTTTGGGCAAATCGTTGGACAAGTCGTAAAAAAGAAGTCTGCCACGTATATTTTTCCTTCATAATTCTTCTGCGTAATTTTCACAGAATCTTGGTTAATAAACTCAAAATCAGGGATTTGATGATAAAGTGTGTCCGTAACTTGATTTCCATTAACTGTTTTTACGACTGTTTCTTTATTGCCCAGAATTGGTAGTTTTTCGGGTTTTGAGTTACAAGATGATAGGAATAAGAAGATGTATAAATACGTTGATAGTTTCATTTTTTATGTTCAGTTACTTTCCCAAAAATCCTTTTGCTTCCTCTATACTCTTGTCAGTTAGCACTTTAACTTCCGTAATTTTAGTTTTTTGGTCAGCGAAATATTTGCTAATTTCTTCTTCTGATTTGCCTTTTACCGATTCTGAATCATAATTTTCCATCCAATCCATCATCTGATTATCCGCTACATCCAAGGCAGAATATAGTTTTTTGGCTTTAGCAGAATCGGGGGAAACTTTAATGACAGAATCCAAACTACTTTTCAATGACATGATATCATCCATTTTGGGCATTACCTCATCATGCACCGCCATAACTTCACTAATCATTACTTTTTGCTTATCCTCTGCATTTTTTTGACAAGCTATTAATGCAGTCAAAAGCGATATGGTGATTATTATTATTTTCATAATCGTACAGTTAGTTTGTTAGGATGAATTTACTTCATCAATTAAAAAATTTGCGTTGCCGCAGGCATCTGCGTTATCTGCGTGCTATTGTTACAAATCCAATTTATAATTCGTCTTATCCACTAAATGTTTACTCAAAATCTCTCTTGCATTCTCCACAACGGCTTTTGAAGGGTTTTGCCCGCCAATCATTTGGGCAATTTCCATTACTCGTTCCTCATTCGTTAACTTTTTGATACGAGAAACAGTTTTAGCAGAGGAATTATCTTTGTACACAAAATAATGTACAGAACCCTGTGCCGCAATCTGGTGCAAGTGCGTAATGGCAATCAACTGGTGATTGCGACTCATTTCACGCATCATATTGCCTACTTTTATTGAAACTTCACCCGAAATACCCGTATCAATTTCATCAAAAATAATGGTTGGTAAGGCTCTTTTATTGGCTAAAATATATTTTATCGCCAACATCAAACGACTAAACTCACCGCCAGAAGCTACATTTTTAATGGGTTGTGGCTTGATTCCTTTATTTGCTGAAAAGAGTAAATTAATAACATTCAGACCATTAGGCGTTGGTTTGATAATTTCGTTGTTGATATTTAAACTGGCATTGGGCATTCCTAAATCCATTAACAAATCCGAAATTTGCTTTTCAATAACGGGCAGAACCGCAATCCGAGATTTTGATAAACTTTCCCCCGACTTAATCATTAACCGTTCAGCTTTTTCAACATTAGCCTTGGCTTTTTCGATTGCCTCATCAATGTTTAAAACCTTATTAACTTTCTTTTCCAAATCATCTTGAATAGTAATTAGTTCACGGTCAGTTTTGACTTGGTGTTTTTGTAGTAAATTATACAAAGAATCAAGTCGTTGTTGAATAATCGATATTTTTTCATTATCTAATTCCACCTCTTCCGCTTCTGATTCTACTTCTACGGCAATATCTTTAAGCTCAATCAGAGAACTTTGCAAACGGCTTCGTAATTGCTCATATTGTTCTCCGAAGCTACTAATTCCGTTGAAATTAGCAACAGCACTGGTTAAAAACGTGATGATTGATTGGTCTGAGGCGTTCAAATATTCAGTAACCAATAACAATTTTGACTTAACTTCCTCCGCATTTTCGAGCTTGTTTAATTCTAATTCTAAGCCCTCTAACTCATTACCTTTTAGCTTCACTTTTTGCAGTTCGTCCAAGAGAAAAGCGTTATAATCAAATTCTTTTTTAGATTCTTTGGCTTCGCTCATTAACTGGTCATACGTACGATAAGCCTTGTTATAGGTCTGATAATCAGCCTTGTACTTATCCAAAAATTCATGGTTTTGAGCAAAAGTATCTACAATTTGGAGTTGGTAATCATTCGCTCCTAAAAGTAAATTATCATGCTGAGAATGCACGTCCATCAATTGCGATGTTACCTTACGAAGAGTCTCCAAATTTACGGGTGTATCGTTCACGAAAGCACGAGTTTTACCTTGTGGAGAAATCTCTCGGCGAATTATACAATGTTCTTCATAATCTAATTCTTCTTCCTCAAAAATACTCCGAATAATATAACCCGAAATATTAAATTCACCTTCAATTACACATTTTTCACTCGGATTATAGAGCGTGCGAGTATCGGCACGATTGCCCAATAATAAGCCAATTGCTCCCAACATAATGGATTTTCCCGCACCCGTTTCACCCGTGATGATGTTCAAGGCACGGTCGGGAGCAAAGTCCAAATGCTCAATAAGAGCGTAGTTTTTTATTTGTAAGTTTGTTAGCATTTGACTGTGAGGTCGTGAGGGTTTTGTTGGTAATTTGATATAAAGTTAAAAGTACGATTTCATATTTAAATTCTTTGATAATACATCAACTAAAATTTCTTATATCTTTACTTAAAAATTATCAAATTATGGTAGGATTTAGCGAAAAAGCTCATCAATTGGGTTTCAGTCGATTCTCTGATATTCCAGAACACCTTGTTTATGAAGAATGGGACGGTGTTCCTATTCTTTACAAAGGAATACAAGCGTATGTGCTTCAAAATTGTAATCTTAATCAACTTGAAATGAGAAGTAGTATTTTTCAATCACTTATTATCGGATATATTCTTAAAATTTTATTCAGAAGTAATTTAGACGATAAAAAATACGCCATCGTTACTAATGAGCCAGGTTTACACTTGGGTTATCGTAATAATATTTCTAATGACATTGCCATTATTGAAAGAAATCGTATTCAAAACAAAAGGTCTGTAAAATATGCTAATGTGCCTCCCAAAGTGGCCATTGAAGTAGATGTTAGAGCTGATTATGAACAAGAATTTGAAAGTTTCAATGATTATATAGCTCAAAAAACGCAAAAATTGTTGGATTTTGGCGTTGAAAAAGTTATTTGGATTCTCTCTTCCGAACTGCAAGAAGTTAGAGTCTCTACTTTATCTCAAACAAGCATTCATGCTTGGACAGATACTGTGGAAATCTTAGACGGCGTTACGTTTTGTTTGAATGATATGGATTTGAGTTAATCCTCAAAAATCCCATCTCTTTTCTCCATCTTAGCCTCAAAAGCCTCTTGCAAATCCGCTGAGAGCAACATAGCAGCATTCCAAGTTGCGATGTAATTAAGTCCATCGGCAACGGAATGATCACGGGTGTGAAGGAGAATATGTTTTGTTCCTCTGATAGATAACGGAGATTTTTGGGCAATCGTTTCGGCAATTTTCATTACCGCCGTCATCATACTGGATTTATCGGCAAATGAACGGTTTACGATGCCAATTCGCTCAGCTTCACGTCCGTCAACGTTGCGTCCTGTGTAAGCCATTTCTCGCACAATACCTTCGTTTATGAGCTTGGGCAACCGTTGAAGTGTTCCCAAATCCGCTACCATACCCATATCAACTTCTTTAATGGTAAAATAGGCATCATCCGTGCAGTAACGTATATCACAACTACAAATCAGGTCAATTCCTCCGCCAATACAACCGCCGTGAATAGCCACCAAAACGGGCTTGGAACAGTTTTCAATGGCGTTGATTGGGGCTTGTAACTTTAATATATTTTTACGTAATTTTTCTCTTTTTCGCCCCTCACATTTAGTATTATTTTGAGAAACTGACATTAATAAACTAAGGTCAATTCCCGCACAAAAATTCTTGGATTCTCCGCCTTCTAAAACGATTACACGGACATCTGCGTTTTCGTCAAGGTATTCAAAAACCTCCGTAATTTCATCCCAAGCAGTTTGATTGAGTGCATTCATTTTTTCAGGACGATTTATGATCACGTGGGCAATGTGATTTTGAATAGCTAATTTGAGCGTTTCCATATTTTGAGAAATAATTTTTGTGATAGATGAAGGTATTGAATGTTTCTGAGTAAAGCAAAAAAGAATAACACGCAGACGAACTGTGTTAAAAACAAGTCATCTACGTGCTATCAATCTGTACTCGACCTGTTTAAACTACCGTTCGAATTTTTAATTCATTCAATTGTTTTTCATCAATTTTTGAAGGTGAATCAATCATTACGTCTCTTCCTGAGTTGTTTTTTGGGAAGGCAATAAAATCACGGATTGAATCTGAACCGCCAAATAATGAACAAAGTCGATCAAAACCAAAAGCTAAACCACCGTGTGGAGGTGCTCCATACTCGAAAGCATCCATCAAGAATCCGAATTGGTTTTTGGCTTCTTCATCCGTAAATCCTAAAACACTGAACATCTTTGCCTGTAATTCTTTCTGGAAAATACGAATTGAACCACCGCCAACTTCAACTCCATTGATGACTAAATCGTAGGCATTGGCTCTAATTTTTCCTAATTCACCCGACTCCAAATATTTCATATCCTCAGGTTTCGGACTGGTAAATGGGTGGTGCATCGCAAACCATCTATCATCCGCTTCCCCGTATTCTAATAATGGAAAATCAACAACCCAGTGGGCAGCGTATTTCTTTGGGTCACGAAGTCCCAAACGATTACCCATCTCTAAACGTAATTCATTTAATTGCTTACGAACTTTGTCGCCATCGCCAGACAAAATCAGGATTAAATCACCTGGTTGGCATCCCGATTTCTCCGCTCCGAAGGCTTCCGCCCATTGCTTCAAATCTTCTTCTGAATAAAATTTATCTACCGACGATTTCAAACTTCCATCGGCATTATAACGAAGGTAAATCATGCCTTTCGCTCCAATTTGAGGCTTCTTTACAAAATCCGTCAATTCGTCCATTTGCTTGCGGGTATATTCTGCACAACCTTTGGCACAAATTCCGACCACGGTATTGGCTGAATCAAAAACGACAAAATCTTTGCCCGAAACTAAATCAACTTCTTCACTTTTAAGTTCAACAAACTTCATATCAAAACGAATATCGGGCTTGTCTGAACCATAAAATTTCATGGCGTGTGCGTAAGTCATCCGTGAAACCTCGCCCAAATCTAATCCTTTTACTTCCGTGAAAAGATGGCGAATCAATCCCTCGAACATATTGAGAATATCCTCTTGTTCGATGAATGACATTTCGCAGTCAATTTGGGTAAATTCAGGCTGACGGTCGGCACGTAAATCTTCGTCACGGAAACATTTTACGATTTGATAATAACGGTCAAAACCCG
>JAYVRF010000181.1:0-16368 GCA_043756925.1 Arcicella sp.
TGAAAAAAACCAACACCGATGGTTACAATTTTTCCATATTCAGCATAAATTCCTGCACGGTCAAAGTAGAATTCTTCTTCATTTAATTTATTGGGATTACTCAAAAAACTTGCTTTGTGTAGCCAAAGAGCCTTCATACGGTCTGAAAGGCGATTGAAATCACCTTCCGCAGAGACCGTTTCGATGTCTATAAACAATAAGTTTTTGGCAAGTTTTTTGAAGTCCATGTGTTTAATTTAGGTATGAGGTATGAATTATGAGGTAGTAAATTAGAATCAAGATGTTTAAGTTTCACCTCATAACTTATACCTCACAATTCTTACCTAATTTTTATTCGTGCAAAACTCCTTCCAAGTTTAGGTTTTCGATTAGAATTAAATTTTCTTCCCGAATACTATCTGGGACGAAGATGATTTTTTTGTCAAATATCTGATTACCAATGTAATAACTGACCCAATATTCATTATTCAAATGAAAAACATCGGGCGTTATCATTTCAATTTTAATAATTTCACCTGCACCACAATGTTTATGAAAATGACGTAATTCGGATGTTTTTATTGGCTCACCGTTTTTATCAAATCCATAACCCCGAGAAGTTACCAAAACGGTGTCAATGTCAGCCGTTGAACGATTGATTAAATAAACGTCCCATTCAGCTTCATTATCTTCATTAATATTGCGAGCAATCGTAATTTTTATGCCTTCAACTACCGGAAATTCTATATCTTTTTTCATACAAAAATATTTTTCAAATGCCCCAACATTTTATCAGAAACCGCCTGAAAATCAAGAATCTGTCCCAATTCTTTTTCCATGGATGTAACCGCTTTATCGTCAATTCCGCAAGGGATAATGTGATTAAAATAACTTAAATCCGTATTAACATTTAAGGCAAAACCGTGCATCGTTACCCAGCGACTTGCCTTTACGCCCATCGCACAAATTTTTCTTGGGTTTTGAAGTGAAATATAATCAATCCATACGCCAGTGAGTCCTTCGATACGCCCTGCATCAATTCCAAAATCCGCACAAGTTCTGATAACGGCTTCTTCCAGACACCGCATATATTTGTGAATATCGGTAAAAAAGTTTTCTAAATCCAGAATTGGATAGCCCACTAATTGCCCTTTGCCATGATACGTAATATCTCCTCCCCGATTAATTTTGTAGTATTTTGCATCGTATTTTTCCAAACCTTTTTCATCCAATAAAAGATGTTCGGGTTTGCCACTTTTGCCTAAAGTATAAACGTGAGGATGTTCACAAAAAAGAATATAATTAGGCGTATCTGCTTGATTATCAGGCAATAAATTTCTATTTTCAAGTTTAATAGCTACGATTTCTGCATGGAGTTTTTCTTGATAGTCCCAGGCGGTTTGATAATCTATTAATCCTAAGTTTTGAGATGTTATGGTTTTATTTTGATGCACCTATTTTATATAAATTGTCGTTCTTTAATTGTTCTATAAATTTAATATATTTAGTTAGATAAGAGTTCCATCTCAGAAATATTCTACTTAAAATTTCCCTTAAAATCCACCTCTTTTTTATGAAATGGGTCAATAAGTTTATCCATTAAATCTGCCAAAATTGCACGGGTTATTGGTTGATTTCTGTTAGGATAATTTTTCATAATAGATTGTAAATAATCGGCGGGAACGGGTTGTATTTTGGTAAGAATCTCAAAGGCATCATCGGCAACTAATTTCTCTGACATCACTTGCTGATTTGCTTGCATTTTTAGGTTCGGATAAATAACTTTTAGGGCATTTATTACCTCCCCGTTTGTCATTACAGAATCAGGATAAAACCACGTCTGATTAGACCATTTGTAGTTTTTACCCTCTCCTTTTAGAATTCCAGTTGCTCCGATTCGTTGGATGGATTCAAAATTTGGATGTTCTGGTTTTACATCTAAAAATGGCAATAAATATGCCTTCGATTTCAGAAGATTATCTTGTACTTTTCTAATAGAAGCTTGTTTTGGTGAGATTTTCTCTTGCACACACAAGGCAGCCAATGTTCCCGCCGCTTGACCAATTCCCATTACCACAGGTTGCAAACGACTTGCTCCGTTCACAATGTTGGAAACCGAGATAGATTTCTCCGCAACTATCAGATTATCAACCCCTTCTGGAATTAAACTGCCCAGCGGAATACTGAATGAAGGCACTGGAACATAATACAAATCAGGAGCATTCGTATTTTTACCGTGATGTTGGTCAACGGGATAATCTCCAACGGCAATTCCAGTTCTATACAAAGGTTCGGCTTGGTCGTAAGGCTTTTCCAAATGATTCATATTTGGACGAGCCAGTCCGTGAATTCTTCTACTTTCACGATGATAAGGTATCAATGGCAATTTATCTTCCGTCTGAAATTCATCTGATAATCCCAAAGTTTTCCAACCTAATTCTGTTTGCATAAAATAAACAAATCCAATCGTATGTTCCTTCGCTTTTTTGATGGCTTCTTGACGTTGAGTATCATTCATTTCAACCATATTTGCGTAGAAATCATTTCCATTGATGGGCCAATTAATCATAAATTTTCCATTTTGAATTTGTCCGTAAGTTATCATTTTATCACAATCCCAGAGGCGTTCCATTTTTTTATCGGGACATAACTTTTCACACGCACAAATGAAGTCTTCTTTTTTATAATTTATTGGTTTACTGATAGTTACATCTCGGTTATATTCTTTCAAAACCGCAACATACGTCAAATCCTGCACAATGTTATTGGCTTTTTCGGGAGCAATTTTTTCGTTGTAAGTAGCTTTTGATTCCATGCCAACATCATACTTTACGCCCACTTTTGCGGCAACATCACCCAATTCAGTTCCGTCAATCAAAATCTTGGCGTTAATGGTAATATTATCCGAAAAATCAACCGTCCAACCTTCCGAATTTTTCTTAATATTTAGGAATTTTACCGAAGAAATTACGCTTAAATTCTTCTCTTTTGCACACATTTGTCGCAAGATTTTTTGTGCAACGGCTGGTTCAAACATCACTTTACTAACCCAACCCGAAGCCAATGCCTCTTCGCTTCCGTAGTGCTTGATTAATTCATTGCGAAATTCTGCCCAAAGTCCTGATGGCAAACTGTGATTTCCGTCAATGGCACTAACGCCCGCCGAGGTCATCATTCCCCCAAGCCAAGCGGTTTCTTCGACGATAATGGTCTTGACACCCATACGGGCTGACTGGATTCCTGCCATTGTTCCGCTGGTTCCTCCACCAATAACCAACACATCGGTATTGAACCTACTTTTGTCAGGATAGGCATTTTTTAATGAGAAAATGAGAAAAAGTAAACTTAAAATGGTTTTCATAGTATAAAAATTATTTAGCAGTTCATGTATTTTGACTTTTTCTTAATCAAATTTGCGAATAAGAAATTTGATACAATTGAGTTTTACAAAATTATTGTTCAACCCTTAAAACAAATACTCTTTGTTATTTTAATACTTTCTCAATTTGTTAGATTATGTTAAAACACACGATTATCCTTATTCCAAATGCTAATTTACTAATCACCACAAAAAATTTCGCACAAGACTTCAAAGGAAAGGCAACTTCCTGTTTTTTAGAGGCTTACGGAGATACCATGACTTCGGGTGATGTATTAAATGCAAAAAAATTCACGGCTTCCCACGAATACTTTCCAGTTGGAACAGTAATTGATATTGTAAATCTAAAAAATAAAAAGGTAATTCAAGTAATTATTAACGACGGATGATGATTCAACGTTGGAATTTACTATTGCTGTTGCTCATGCTTTGGGTGTGCGTTCACAGGAGACAATTAATATCAAATTATCGGTTGTGACTTTGGGCAAAATCAAGGAAAAATTACCATCAACTCTAAGTAAGAACCCGATTTTAAGGTTGATTTTCGGATATATGATTATGTTAAATCATCAGAACAAAAGAAGAATTGAGTAAGCAATTAGATTACAGATATTCAATTAATTATATTATTATTTCAAGATTTTTACTGATATAAATTACAACAAAAAGTCCGTCAAACGTTATTTTGATGGACTTTTTTATGACTAATTACAAAATTAATTTCTAATACATTAACTTTGATATTCCTTACTATTGAGCCATTTCAAACAAGTCATTTTTAGAGATGTGGAATAATGTGTTTCGATGGATAAAGTTGATTTAACTTATTTTCTAAGTATTATTTATTGCTATTAAATTCCTTGCTTTTCACTAAAGTATAAAATAATGTTATGAAGTTTATAAAAACAATTTCCGCCTTTGCTTTTGTTTACTTGCTAAGTTTAAACCAACTATTTGCTCAGGAAGAATATACGCAGGAAGCGAGTGTGTATGCGATTGGAAGATACGGTAAAAAGATGGCAAATGGTGATTATCTTAGTAGCCGTCACCGCACTTGTTCTCACGAATTTTTGCCAACGGGTTCATTGATTGAAGTTACAAATTTGGTTAATAAACGTACAGAAGTGGTGGAAGTAAATGGAAAAAGTCAAACCACAGACATTGAATTAACGCACAGTGTGGCTCATGATTTGGGTTTAATGGGAATAAATCGAGCAAACGTAAAAATTTTGGTAGTAAGAAGAGCAGAAGAAAATATTACTTATTCTTCAACGCCTATTTCAGAACAACGTCCAGTTATAAATAGCAAAAGAATTACTTACGGAAGCCAAACAGCAGTGGAAACGATTCCAGTTTTCACGAATCCAGAACCTAAGATTGAGAAAGTAGGAAAAAAGAAGGCATATGAATTTAAAATGGATTTTCCCCAGCATGAGCGAGTTACGGATAGATCACAATTGAAAACTGTGGTAAAAGTGGATTCGGTGGTTGTGAAAAAAGAAGCGTTTATTAAATTAGATACCGAAGAAAAAACTGTTCGTCCAGTTCCGACTTTGAAAATGAAGGTTTATGATAATTGATAAAATATTTAGTCATAAGAAAGGGGTTGTTGAAATTAGTTTCAGTGACCCTTTCTTATTTCTTTAATATTCTTGAAAAGTCCTTCAAAATTATAATTGAAGGACTTTTTTTATTACAAATAAATTATTACTTATTTACAAAGTAAAAATTTATATTTATATTTACCATGAAAATTGAAAGTATATTTTACATAATTCATGGATATTTTAAGAAATATTGAGCCTTTATTATTGGAATATTTGACCATTTTTCCTGTTGTAGGAATTTTAGGTCCTCGGCAAGTAGGTAAAACTACATTAGCTAAAAGTCTGGCTAAAAACAGAGCCATTCATTATTTGGACTTAGAATCTGCCTCAGACCGACAAAAATTGTCAGACCCTGTTTTGTACTTGTCCAATTATAGTGACAAATTGGTAATTTTGGATGAGATACAAAATATGCCAGGTCTATTCAATGAATTGAGAGGTATTATTGATGCAGACCGACGAGTAGGTCGTTTTATAATACTTGGTTCAGCCTCACCTATTTTGATTAAAGAAAGTGCCGATTCCTTGGCTGGACGAGTTGGATATATTGAGCTTTCGCCCATCAGCTTGACTGAAATTCCGTTTGATAACGAGCAAACACTCTGGAATAGGGGCGGTTTTCCTCTTTCGTTTTTAGGAACATCAGATAGGGGAAGTCTCATCTGGCGTAAGAATTTTATTAAAACTTACGTTGAACGAGACTTGGGTTTGTTAGGATTAAGTGCTGAACCTCAGACCATTGAACGTTTCTGGCGGATGTTAGCAAACTCGCACGCTAATTTATGGAACGCTGAAAGTATTGGGCGTTCTATGGGGCTTACGCACCCAACGGTTAATCGGTATTTAGACTTTATGGAAGGGGCATTTTTGGTGAGAAGATTACAGCCTTATTTTGTCAATATCCCAAAACGATTGGTGAAATCTCCTAAAATCTATTTGCGAGATAGTGGTATTTTACACGCATTCAAGGAAATTAGCCAAGAAATCATGTTGGCAGATGACCCGCAAGTGGGTGCTTCTTGGGAGGGTTTTGTCATAGAACAAATCATTAACGTTGTTCAAGATAAGGCACAAGTTTTTTTTTACAGAACACAACAAGGAGCAGAATGCGATTTAATTCTTGAAAAAAATAATGAAATATTGGCAGCCATTGAAATAAAGTACAGTTCGGCTCCTCAAATCAGTAAAGGATTTAGGATTTCCATTACCGACACAAACGCAAAACAAGGCTTCATAATCGCTAAAACTAATGAAACCTATAAAATTGAAGACAACATAACGGTGACAAATTTAGCCTTTTTCTTGAAGGAAATTTTACCTAACATTTTGTGAGATGAAAACAAAAATAGTCGTTGAATTTGATTTCAACGACTATTTTTGTTGTTATGTGTATTTTCACTAATTATGGGAATAGAAATAGTAGATAAATATTTTCATAGTTCCAAGGCACATTTGGCGAGTTGGCGGAGGTTACGATTCCAACCATTAATTTTACCACCAACTTCAACTTTGTCTCTTTGTTTATTTCTGGTTTTTAGCCCAATGTATCCATAGCGGTCTTGATAATAAATTTCATCAATTTTAGAATAGAGAAGATGATTATTTATCGGTGTTTCGGATAATTGCTTCACATTATTTTTTGAAATCCACGCTACAAAATTGAAATACCACGTTTTCCCTTCTCCCATAGTAATAGGAACAATTTTGAAAGTAGCAATACTCTCACGAAGGCTGTACAATTTGATATGATGATTATTTTCCAGCTTTATAATGGAAGAATCTCCAATTTGAACAATTCTTCCCCAAGCATCATTGAAACGAAACCAGACAATTAAGCTATCTTTAACACCTTCTACTGCGTAAAAAGAAAAATGATTTTTGTGCTTTACAGAAGCCTTAACTTCAATTCCCAATGCAGGTGAGGTCGGGTTTTGCTCAACTTTGCAGTCCTGTGCTTTTGTTTGAAATAAAACTACTAAAAAAAGAAAGGTTACATTTAATAAATGCTTCATACGTGTTTAAGCTTTAAATTAGAGCAGAATCTTTTATTGGATTCTGCTCTAAATGTCAATATGTTGTTTCAATTTATCCAGTAAAAAATCATATCTTCAAAACTGTAAAATAGTTTTCTTATGAACATTTCCCTCTTTTAAGGCTGAATAATACGATTTGGATAAATTTTATTTATTGTTCCAATAAACTTTAACTGGAAAACTATGTTTTAACAAGCACTACAAAAATTAAATTTTAATTTAAGGACAAGGAATGCCTCTCCCCAACCTTGCCATGGCTTGCTCCAATTTTTTTCAGCATTTTTTATACCTGCAAACGTAGCTGCTCCTAAAACTCCAGAAGCATATAAATTACCTAAAGTTACACCTTTAATCAGCAGAGCTTTTGTTGTGTCAAGTACAGCAATTTTAGCTCCAATCAATGCTCCTACTGCACCTGCGGTTGCCACCACCGCAAATACAATTACTGCCGTAACAACTACTGCCACAAGCACTCTTGCAACTGCTCTGAACAATTTTTAAAAAAACATTGCTCTGGCAGCTTTGTCTTGTCCAGATACTTGGTCAGGGTATTGACTATCCCAGTTTCCTTGATTATTTAGGACATGATTATAGGCTCCGTAAGTTGTTCCATGTAAAAAATACATGATCGTCAATAATTCCGATTTTTCATATGAGGACAACGTATTAGAATTATCTACCTCATTAGCTGTTTCCAAAGCAATTTGGCTCATTTGATTAGCAGCCACCCAGTCGTCATCTGAAATCGTCCAAGCTAAATTATCAAGGCGTGTAGTATAATCATCTACATAGTTACGAACATTCGAAGGAATATCAAAATAACCAAATTCAGTTGTATATCCCTCATTAATCAGCCCTTGTTCTGAATCAGGGTCTATATTTGCTATTCTTGAACTACTTGCAGACTTTTGAATTCCAAAATCTACACCTCTTTCGTTAAGATAATTAGCAATATACGTTTCAACATCTGGTAATCCTTTTTTGTTAGTTTTTTCTATATCTACATAACTTCTAAATGCCTCAGTATATACATCTATTTTACTTTTTACATCTTTCGGTAATTTATCAAAAGGCGATGACTTTAATGGACTTAGGCTGTCCAATTGATTATTCTGACAAGAGAATTGTACACCAACCAGCAACAACATAGATAACGCAAAAGCGAATCTGATAATATGTAATTTCATAATGAAAAAATTTAAAGTGAAAATAATGAGTATTCAAGAAAATAATAATCGACTTGTTCATAGGTTTTTTACTTTTCACCAATGGTTTGTCTGAATTAAATTACGTATTTATTCAATAACTTTTGGGGAGGAGGTTTGGGCGGAATATCATCAGATTTACAAGCAACAAAGCCTTGCAAAGCCACTATGATAATCACCAGAAGAAAATTTAATTTTTTCATGTTGATACGTATTTGGATTAAAATGTGAAATTTGATGACCCAAATTTTGGAGTTTAACGCTGCATAACATGAATAATTCATGAATACGTTATTCAATTTTATGAATAAAATATTCACCTAAAAAACTTGCTCGGTATTTTATTATGAATATATTTGTAGGCTTTTTAATCATTAATCTATGAAAATATAAATTCAACCTAAATTCTCAATGGAATAATGAACACTTTACAAAATTTACCTACATTTACAAGACCAATGACACTACGATTTTTGAGAAATACACTTGGAAAACCTCAGAAAGTAATGAGTCCAATTATGAATGTGTCGCAACCAACTTACAGCCGTATGGAAAACGAAGAAAAAATATATAGTCCAGAAGAAATTGAGAAAATAATATCCTCTTTTGGCTTTAAACCAGAAGATTTAGCCAAATACGAAGGGACACTTTTTGTGGTAGGAAACAACGTTACGCACAATAAAGAAGTAAATTATAAAAGAGATAACAATGAAGAAGAAAAATACAAAGCAATAGAAGAAGAGAATATTGAACTAAAAGGTGAGATAAAAGAATTAAAAAATGAGCTAAAAAGTACCAACGAAAAGTACATTGAAAAAATGGAACGTCTTTTTGGAATGTTGGAAGTTAAACATCAAACGATGATGGCATAATAAAACCCCCTTCAAATGATTTGAAGGGGGTTTTATATAATCAGGAAGTAATCTCTATAAATCAACCGCACAACCATAAGCCGCCTCGGTTGCTCCTTTAATGGCTTCTGAAATGGTTGGGTGTGGGTGAATTGCCGTCATAATTTCGTGGGCGGTAGTTTCTAATCTGCGGGCAACCACAACCTCCGCAATCAGTTCCGTAACGTTATACCCAATCATGTGAGCCCCGAGGAATTCACCGTATTTAGCATCAAAAATTACTTTCACAAAACCGTCTCTTGCTCCTGCGGCGGTGGCTTTTCCAGAGGCTACGAAGGGGAACTTACCCACTTTAATTTCATAACCCGCTTCAATGGCTTTCTTTTCTGTCATACCCACCGAAGAGATTTCTGGTGTGCAGTACGTACAACCTGGAATATTAGAATAATCCAAAGCCTCCACGTGATGTCCCGCAATTTTTTCAACGCAAATAATGCCTTCCGCCGAGGCAACGTGGGCAAGGGCTGGTCCAGGCGTAACGTCTCCGATAGCGTAATAATTTGGGATATTGGTTTGATACCATTTATCCACCGTGATTCTACCTTTATCGGTAATGATGCCAACTTCTTCCAATCCAATATTTTCAAGATTTGCAATTACGCCAGCCGCTGAAAGTACGATGTCACAATCAAGGGTAATATTACCCGTTGGCGTTTTTACTGATACTTTACAACCTTCACCTTTCGTATCAACCGATTCTACGGATGAATTTACGTGAATAGTAATGCCCATTTTTTTGTATTGCTTCGCCAATTCTTTTGAAACGTCTTCATCTTCAACAGGGACGATATTTGGCAAAAATTCCACGATAGTTACTTTCGTTCCCATGGCGGTGTAAACATACGCAAATTCAACGCCAATTGCCCCAGAACCAATAATTACCATTGATTTTGGTTGAGTTTCCAAGGTCATTGCTTTGCGATATTCAACCACTTTCACGCCATCAATCGGAATATTTGGCAAGGCTCTTGCTCTTCCGCCCGTGGCAATCATGATATTTTTAGCATCATAAACGCTTACTTTTCCATCATTAGCGGTTACTTCAACTTTCTTGTTTTTCAAGGCTTTACCGTTACCCACCAACACGTCAATTTTATTCTTTTTCATTAAAAATTGAACGCCTTTTGACATTGAATCTGCCACGCCACGTGAACGTTTTATGACTGCCCCAAAGTCGGCATGAGCTTCTGAAACCGTAATGCCATAATCGGCGGCGTGTTTGATATATTCAAAAACTTGGGCAGATTTTAATAAGGCTTTTGTGGGAATACAGCCCCAATTAAGGCAAATACCACCCAAAGATTCACGCTCAACCACCGCACATTTTAAGCCTAATTGTGAAGCACGAATTGCTGCAACATACCCACCAGGACCAGAACCAATAACAATTAAATCATATACTTGTGTCATTTTTTTATATTTTAAGGAAATAATACAATTTTGAGGTACAAAGATAATCATAGACTGAATAAGGAATAGTTTTTTTTAAAAATGTATAAGTTTTATTACAATGTAGGGGTGGATTGAGAATACCTATTCATTGAAATATTGTAATCAATGAATCTTCATTTCCAGTATATAGAGAAGATTGAGTAGGGATATTTAATTATTTAAAAAAAAATGAGTTAATTTGTGGAGATTAATAGTGTTCTGAACAATAAAGTATTTTGCTATTTTGAGTTTAGTCGTAATTAATAGTTCAAATTTTTAATTAATAAAATCACTTTTACCATGAAAAAACTTTTACCCTAATTGCTATTCTCTTTTTTTCCACACTGCCCCTCAATGCTGGGGATGATAATTTTATGGATCCTTGGGCGTGGACACAAGCGGAGTACTAAATGTAAAAGAGATGCTTTGCTGGGTTTTATTTGTTGTCCACTCTTACAAATGCAGTAATTGATATCACCACCAGCGAAGATAATACGCCGAGTATTTGACCGAAACTTCAAGTTTACTATCATTTACCATAATATAAGACAAAGCCCTCCAAAATCAAATTCGGATGGATTTGTCTTCATCCTTGCTTAACGTTGTTGTTTGTGTCCTCACAGACGACTGTTACTGTTTTTATTCCTATCTTTGCAATCCAAAAAATAAAACAATTTTCACGCATGACAAAAGACAGGTTCAATGACCTGAAAGCCAAAGTAGAGGCTTTAAGGAGGTATCTTTGACTACGATAACAAGAAATTTCAGATTGAAGAATTAGAAGTCGTAACGCAAGATCCTGAGTTTTGGGGGAACTCAAAAAAGGCAGGAATCACGATGCGACAAATTCGTGAATTAAAGTTCTGGACACTCGGTTTCGACCAACTAAATCAATTGATGGGCGACCTCGAAACGATTTGGGAATTTTATGACATGAATGAAGCTTCGGAAGAAGAAGTGGATGCCGAGGGGGCAAAATTAGAAGAAAAATTAGCTGAATTAGAATTCCGCAAAATGATGTCGGATGAAGGCGATAGCTTCGCTGCTGTAATTGAGATTAATGCAGGGGCGGGAGGCACGGAGTCGCAGGATTGGGCGAGTATGCTCATGCGGATGTACATTATGTGGGCGGAAAAAAATGGCTTCAAAATCAGAGAAGTTGATCATAACGATGGCGATACGGCTGGTATAAAATCGGTTGTAATGGAAGTGGAGGGTGAATATGCCTACGGAAATCTCAAATCTGAAAATGGCGTTCATCGCTTAGTCAGAATTTCACCGTTTGATTCAAACGCTCGTCGTCATACCTCTTTTGCTTCGGTTTATATTTCGCCTTTGGTGGATGATACTATCGAAATCTACATTAATCCTGCCGATGTTAGTTGGGATACTTTCCGTTCGGGTGGTGCTGGTGGACAGAATGTAAATAAAGTGGAAACGGCAGTACGTTTAACCCACAAACCTTCGGGAATTATCATTGCTTGCCAACAAGAACGCTCGCAATTAATGAACAAGGAAGTTGCGTTGAAAATCTTAAAATCGAAACTTTACCAGATAGAAATTGACAAACGCAATGCCGCCCGTGCGGAGGTTGAAGCGGGTAAAAAGAAAATCGAGTGGGGTTCACAAATTAGGAGTTACGTATTGGATGATAGACGTGTGAAAGACCATAGAACGGATTACCAAACTTCAAACACGGAGGCAGTTTTGAATGGGGATTTGAATGAATTTATTAAGGCATTTTTGATGGAGGCGTAGGAAGAAAAAAGGTCGTAAGAATCAATTTCTTGCGACCTTTTTCATTTGTTACTTAAACCAATCTCTCCCGTCTTATTTAGCCAAAACCCTTTCATTGGCATTCAATTTGTACTAAATTTGCAGTCCTGACGTTGCTTGATTAATCCACAATTACCTTTTAATGTTAAAACGTTTATCACTATTTTTAATATCACTTGTTCTCCTTTGGGTGGTTTTCCGCACGCCCGTAATTGGGGAGTTTAACAACACGCTTTTACGTTTATTCAAACCAGCAAAAACCATTGTAAAAAAGGTTTCTCACAGCGTTTTTCCACCCTCTCCTACATTTACGACCAGCAGCTTACTCACTGAAAATCAATGGGTTGATAGTGTTTATATGTCAATGGATGTTGATCAAAAAATTGGACAATTTTTCATGGTTGCCGTCAATCCTACGCAAGGAGAAGCACATTATAAACGCATCGAAACACTTATTTCAACGAATCATATTGGTGGCTTAATTTTCTTTCAAGGCGAACCCTATTCTTACGCCAGTTTAAATAATCGTTTTCAATCAACTACTAAAATCCCTTTACTTATCGGCATTGATGGTGAATGGGGTTTGGCGATGCGAGTGAATTCGACGACGGCGTTTCCAAAGCAAATAACCCTCGGGGCAATTCAAGATAATTCTCTAATATATAAAATGGGAGGCGAAATTGCTCGCCAATGCAAACGCTTGGGAATTCACCTGAATTTTGCTCCCGTGGTAGATATAAATTCTAATCCAAATAATCCTGTAATCGGGTATCGTTCTTTCGGTGAATTGCGTGAAAATGTGGCGTTGAAAAGTAGTGCCTACATGAAAGGAATGCAAAATAATCAGTTATTAGCTTGTGCAAAGCATTTTCCTGGACACGGAGACACGCAAGGAGATTCGCATTTTACGCTCCCCCAAGTATCATATACGGCTGAACGTTTGAAAAATGTAGAGTTATATCCATTTCAACAATTAATTAATGATTCAATAAAAACGGTCATCGTTGGGCATCTTCAAGTGCCTTTATATGACTGGCGACCTGCCACACTTTCTCAAAATATTATTACCAATTTACTGAAAAACGAAATGGGTTTCAAGGGCTTGGTCATTACCGATGCTTTGAACATGAAAGGCGTGCATCACGGACAGGAAATAACATCGGGAGAGGTTGACTTGCAGGCATTTATTGCTGGAAATGATATTCTTTTGTATTCAGAAAATATTCCCGAAGGTGTCCGTAAAATTAAAGAGGCAATAAATGCTGGATTGGTTCAACAAGATGACATTGATAATCGAGTAAAAAAGATCCTTCACGCTAAATATTGGGTCGGTCTAAATCAGTTCAAATACATTGACAGCAATAATTTAACCCAAGATTTAAACACGCCCGAAGCCACCCAAATCAAGCAAGAACTGTATAATAACGCCATTACGGTAGTGAAAGATGCTAAAAATATTTTGCCTTTTACGGCAGATGAAAGTAAGTTTGTTTCGATTGGTTTAGACGTACCAGTGGGCAATCGTTTTCAACAAGAATTGAGTAAAATAACGCCATTTCAACATTTTGCGAGTTCTATTAAAACGGATGAAGCCTTCTTTAATGCCGTACTTCAAAGCGTCGATTCCACCACAACTGTTGTAGTGAGTGTGCATGATATTAATAGAAAATCTGCCAATAAACTACAAGTTGACTATAATATTCAGAATTTTGTAAAACGGTTGGAACAGAAAGCTCAAAAAGTGGTGGTTTGTGTGTTTGGAAATCCGTATAGTTTGAAATACTTCCCAGAGCCAAGTGCTTTAATTTGTGGCTACGAAGATGATCCAACGGCTTATCAAGCCATGGCAAGGGTGCTTTTTGGTGAAATTCCAGCGGTTGGGAAATTGCCAGTATCGGTAGAAAATATTTTCAAAGCGGGTGATGGGATTACCCTTTCGACTATTGGGAAATTAATTTCTGCTTCACCCGAAAGTGTAGGCATGAGATCAGTTGAATTATCCGCCATTGAGCCATTAATTCAATCATCAATTGCTCAAAAAATCTTCCCAGGATGTCAGGTATTAGTAGCTCGAAAAGGTAAAATTGTGTATGAAAAAAACTTTGGAAAATTATCTTATGATGTTAATAGTCAGCAAGTTAACTCAAATACGGTTTATGATTTAGCTTCTGTTACGAAGGTTACGGCAACGCTACAATCTTTGATGCTTTTATACGATCAAAAGAAACTGAATTTAGATGAAAAAGCATCTTATTATTTACCCGAATTGAAAGGCACAAATAAAGAAAATGTAATCATTCGAGACCTACTTTGGCATCAAGCGGGCTTGGTGGCATACATCCCCTTTTGGGAAAGAACTCGTATTCCTTTGGGGTGGAAAACGGAATTTTATAATACTAAGCAGACCGAAGAATGTACGCTGTGCGTTGCCGATGGAATGTATGCAAAACCAGCTATTAGAGATTCCATTTGGCGGTGGGTTATTAAGTCGCCATTGATGAATAAAAAAGACCGAAATGGGCAATATCCTTACGTTTACAGTGACTTGGGATTAATGATTTTGCATCATCTCGTTGAGCGATTAACGAATCAGCCTTTAGACGTTTTTACGACAAAAAATTTCTACGAACCTTTGGCGATGAATACCACGGGTTTCAATCCTTTAACTCGTATCCCAAAGTATCAAATTGCTCCAACAGAAAACGATAACTTGTTTAGAGAGAGACTTATACAGGGAACAGTGCAAGACCAAACCGCTGCTATGTTAGGAGGAGTTTCGGGTCATGCGGGATTGTTTAGTTCCGCTTCTGACTTAGTGAAATTACTCCAAATGAACCTCAATAAAGGCAAAGTTGGCGATAAACAATTTTTGAGTGAATCAACCGTAAATCTTTTCACAACCAACCGTTCGGCAAGAAGTCAAAGGGCTTTGGGTTGGGATAAATTACCGTCTGACGGAGAGAGTAATTTTGTTTCCGATAAGGTTTCGCCAAGTTCTTACGGACATTCAGGTTACACAGGCACACTCGTATGGATTGACCCAGAGAAGGAATTAGTGTTCGTTTTCTTATCAAACCGAGTAAATCCATCGGCAGCAAATAACAAGATTAATACCTTGAAAATCAGGCGGAAGGTGATGGATTTGGTTTATGGGGCTTTGGAGTAGAATTTAAAGATATGTGGAACACAGATTAAACGGATTGGGTAGACCTTACGAACTTTACAATTTAACTGTGTTCAATTCGTTCAATCCGTGTTCTGCTTTAACACATTATTTGAAAAATTTTAAATATGAAAACACAAAAAACAGCCCTAATCCTCCTATCAATCTTCGTCCTATCGGGCGTGGCGTTTTATTTCAAATCTTGTCAAAAACCCACTAAGACCCCCATAGAAGACGTTTCTTTAATTCCTTCGCCCGATTTTAAGGCTGATTCTGCGTATGCTTACGTTAAGGCACAAGTTGATTTTGGTCCACGAGTTCCGAACACCAAAGCCCATAAAGAATGTGGCGATTATCTCATCGCAAAATTGAAGCAATTTGGTTGTGAAGTTATCTCGCAAGACTTTGTGGCAACGAAATATGACGGTACAAAAATGAATGCTCGCAATATTATTGGGAGCATTAATCCAAAGGCTGAAAAACGCATTTTATTAACCGCACATTGGGATTCTCGTTCAGTAGCGGATAAAGATTCGGTGGATAAAGATAAGCCAATTGATGGGGCGGATGATGGTGGAAGTGGCGTTGGTGTTTTATTAGAAATTGCACGTTCAATTCAATTGGCTCAGCAAAAGCCAAACGTGGGCGTGGATATTATTTTCTTTGACGTGGAAGACTATTTTGAGCCCAAAGGATATGAAGGAAAAACCTCCGCCTCTGGACTTGGTTTAGGTTCGCAATATTGGTCAAAAAATAAGCATAAAGAGAATTACACGGCATATTATGGAATCCTCTTAGACCTTGTAGGAGCAAAAGGAGCCGTTTTTCCACACGAAGCATCATCTATGCAATACGCTCCGATGATTGTGAGAAATGTTTGGGAT
>JAYVRF010000182.1:0-16289 GCA_043756925.1 Arcicella sp.
AAAAAAGGTTTATTTATTCTGAAAGAAAATACCTTAAAAACCTACGAAATTTGTGCGAGGCAATTCAAATCTTGGTTAGATTTAAAAAAATCAACTCAGGTTACTTTTGAGCGAAATAGTGAGGTTTTTATCCAATCTAAAAAACAACTTGAAAGGATTGAATCGTCAGTGGTAGAAGATCAGAAAAAACTTGATATTTTACGTCCGCAGTATGAACAAAAAGAGTCATTACTGGCTGAATCAAAGGAATTGGAAACCGTCATTGAAATTCTTGAAAAGCAGTTGCAAGTAGTTAAAAAAAGTGGGTCATTCGAGCGTGGTTTGGAGAAGCAAAAAGTTAAGGAAGATGAACTAAATACGCTGAAAATACAAATACGAAATACTGAAATACATAATGATAAGTTGAAATCAGAAATTCCTGATATTCAAGAATTTAACTTCGTTAAATCATGGTTTAACGATTTGGATTCTTTGTATTTAATCAAAAAAAATACCAAAGAAGAGGCGGATGTTTTACAGAAAGAGTTTGTTAAAAAGAACGAAATTTTAATAGAAAAAATTAAGGAAATAAATAAAGTTTTCTCCTTAGAAATTGCCTTTGATTGTACGACAGAAATACTGGAAAATGCTTTTTCGGGTTTGTTGAAAATTACTGAAAAAGAACAAAATATACTGGTTGAAAAATTGCAAAATTTGAATACCCAAGTCGTTTTACAACAATATGCAATCGACTTGAAAGATGGCGAAGAATGTCCGCTTTGTGGTGCCGTTCATCACCCAGCCTTAACTTCGGATGGACATGATTTCACAACAGAAATTCAAATAATTAAAACCAAAATTGCTGAATTTCAAAAAATTCCTACTCGTATACGTACCGCACAAATACCTATTGAGAAAATTTTTACGGAGATTTTAAACTTACAAAAAAATAAAATTTCTGTCCGTAATAAATGGGATGAAATTAAAGACAAAATAGATACCCATGAAAAAAGTTTTACTTGGTCAAAATTCAATAAAGCGGATAAAGAAGGCTTTGAAAAAACATTCAATTCTGTTGCTGTTTTACAAAAACAAATAGCTGATAATGAGGTAATTATAAAAAAATTAGACTCACAATTCGAGGAAGAAATACAATTGAAAATCAAGGATATTGACACGCCTTTAATGAATTTACAAAATGAGATTGCTGGTTTGAAAATAACGGTGGAAACACTGACTAAACAACTGAGTAAAGTTCAATTATCCAATTATGAAAGTCAATTAAAAGAAGAGATTTTGAAAGAAATTAAAAAATTAAAAACGCAATATGAAACGATAAAAACTGACTTTGAAATCACTCAGAAAAAAGTTTTAGATTTTGATCAAGAAAAAAGTGCCATCTTGGGTAGCCAGCAAACCTTATCCAAGGTGTTGGAAGAAGCAAAAAATGAATTACTCGAATTTCAGCAAAATATTGATAATTTATTAGTTACCAATACTTTTGAATCAGAAAATTGGGTGCTTGAAATGTTAAATCAGAATTTGGATATTGATAGTGAACGAAAATCAATTGAAGATTTTAAAAGTAATTTAAAAAATACGGAAGAGCAATTACAAATTCTTCGGAAAGATTATGGAAATCATGCTTACGATACTGAAAAGCACAAAGAAGTAACGCTAAAAATTAAGGAAATTGAGGAGAAATTGAATTTCCAACGCTCGGAAGAAGGTAGAATTGGCAGTCTTTTGAAAAAAGCACAGGAGGATTTGGCGAAGAAAATAAACTTGTTGAAAGAGCAAGAAAATTTAGAAATTCGGGAGAAACATTTGAGCGATTTAGCAACTCTTTTTAGAGGGAATGGCTTTGTTGATTTTGTATCAAGTGTGCATTTGCAGAATTTATGCAACAATGCTAATGAGCGTTTCCACAAGATGACTCGCCAACAATTACATTTAGAATTGGGTGACGATAATAGTTTTTGGGTTCGTGATGTGCTTAACGGAGGACGTTCTCGCTTATTAAAAACACTTTCGGGTGGGCAGAAATTTCAAGCAGCTTTATCCTTAGCTTTGGCTTTGGCAGATAATATTCATACGCTCACTGAGTCTAAACACAACTTTTTCTTTTTAGACGAAGGTTTTGGTTCGTTAGATAGAGAGTCCTTACAAGTAGTTTTTGAAACCTTGAAATCTTTAAGAAAAGAGAATAGAATCGTAGGAATAATTTCGCACGTTGAGGATTTACAGCAAGAAATTGACAGGTATTTGATGGTGAAAAATGATGAAGAATTGGGAAGTTTGATTACGGTGAATTGAATCTCTGAACTTCATTCAATTAAATTGTCATTATAAATTCACAAAATCTTTATTGTTATCTTTGTACAAAAAACAAAATTATGTTAGACCAATTAATCCCATTATTGGGAATGCGAGTAGATAGTAAAGAAATTAAAGATATTTTCACCGAGTGGAATGCCATCTTTCCCAAGCGTGTAACTTGCACAACAAACGAGCCAAATATTAAAGGCAAAATTGAAAAAAACTGCGTAAGATTACACTTCGGCAGAGGCGGAAATAGTCGTTATTTAAAGCCCATTCCAGCATCTTGGGAAGGTGGATATTTTGGTATTTTTACAATGATTGAATTCACAAAAAAACGCAAAGGAGATATGCCTTTTGACGTAGAGTTTGAGATGGAAGCCGATGAGTTAACCGAAATTTTGGGTGAACCTGTTGTCGTAGATTCAAGCACTACTTGGCGTAAAAATATTACGGATAAACACGAATTGGTGGTTTTAGACAGTATTATTGACAAGGAACCAACTCGTTCAATGAAAGTCAGTTTCGTTTATGAACCTGATTTATACACGATGGAGGAATATGAAAATATTTTATAACCTATTGGTTATCAGTTTATTAACTTCGTGTATTACTTCTAAAACTATGGTTAATAATCATGTTTATGCACTACGTTTACGTCCTAATCAGGATTTGAAACAGGAAATTGTGGCTTTTGCGAAGTCGAATAATATCCAAGCAGGTTACATTATTACTTGCGTGGGAAGTCTAAAAAAAGCCAATCTACGACTCGCCAATCAGCCCGAAGCAACTATTTGGGAAGAAAAATTTGAAATCGTCTCGCTCGTTGGTACGTTTGGGGCAGATTCGGGCGTACATCTTCACGCCTCCATTTCGGACAGAACGGGCAGAACCATCGGAGGGCATTTAATGGACGGCAACTTGATTTACACCACCGCCGAAATTATTATTGGTGAAGTTTTGGACGTAAATTTTTTTCGGAGATTAGATTCAATTACGACCTACAATGAATTGTTCATTGAAAAGAAAAATAAATAAATTTATGATAACATGCTATTTGAAATATGTAATTGACCCTTACAAAATCGCTGAGTTTGAGGTTTATGGGAAAATGTGGATTCCTCTCGTTAATAAATTTGGGGGAATTCATCACGGTTACTTTATGCCCCATGAAGGGGCAAACAATATTGCTTATACCTTGTTCTCTTTTTCAAGTTTAGCAAAATATGAACAGTATCGTGAAGATATTAAGTCGGATATTGATTGTCAAAAAGCATTTGATTTTGCCAATGAAACTCGTTGTATTTTGAGTTATGAGAGGAGTTTTATGAAACCAATATTTGAGTAAAATGAAAACCAAGATCTGCGAATGCTGCAAAATTGACGAAACTACCCTTTTCCGTATTCAAATTCAGAAAGGAAAAACGTGGATTTTTGTCTGTGAATCTTGTTGCAATAAATCAAAAACTTTACCTAATTATCGCTACGGAGGCACTTGGAAAGGATATCGGCATTAACAAAAAAATCCCCAAATCTTTAACAGATTTGAGGATTTTTTATCATTTATCATTTGCTCCTACTTTCCTAAAAACTTAACCTTACCAGCATCCAAAAAGTTCGTAAATGCCTTCATATCTTGGTCAAAAGCCCGTGGTTCGAGCATCGGTTTTAGCTCGCCGTTTGGATTTACTAAACAATAATACGGCTGTGCATTCGCATTGAATTTCGTGATTTCAAAATCAAGGTTTTGGTCGCCCAAGGTTGTCTTTTCTAAACCGTCATCTTTTGAGGTAAACCATTCATTTTTAGGTAATTCTGTTTTATCGTCCACGTACAAAGCCACGACAACGTAGTCATTTTTTAAGCGTTTTAAAACCTCTGAATCAACCCAAACACTGGCTTCCATCTTTCGGCAATTCACGCAACCATGTCCCGTAAAATCAATAAAAAGTGGTTTATTCACTTTCTTGGCATATTCTAAGGCTTCATCATAATCAAAAAATCCTTGAATGCCGTGGGGTAATTTCAGAAACGACCCATATTTAACCGACTTAGGAAAATCAGGGTTTTGATTCTCAGAAGATTGTCCAGAAGATGCCGATAACACAAAATCTTGTGTTTCAGTAGGTGGTAAAAGTCCTGACATGGCTTTCAATGGAGCTCCAAATAAGCCTGGGAAAAGATACACCACAAAAGAGAAAACCGCCAACGCAGCCATTAGTCTTGGCACTCCTAATTTCTCCACTTTATCATCGTGTGGCATTTGGAATTTCCCCAATAAATGTAAGCCCATTAAAGTAAATACTGCAATCCAAATAGCTAAAAATATTTCTCTATCCAAAATTCTCCAATGGTAGGTTTGATCAACGGTACTGAAAAATTTGAGTGCCAAAGCCAATTCTAAGAAGCCAAAAAATACCTTAATCGTATTCATCCAACCGCCCGATTTGGGAATTTTTTTCAGTAATTCAGGAGATAAAGCCAATAAAACAAAAGGCGAAGCAAGTCCCAAACCAAAGCCAAACATTCCAATAATGGGTTTAATAAATTTCCCCGAAGCTCCCAATCCTAAAAGTGTACCTACGAACGGACCCGTACATGAGAATGATACCAAAGCCAACGTAAACGCCATGAAGAAAATGCCAATAAAACCGCCTCTATCCGACTGTGCGTCCACGTTATTGACAAATTTTGAGGGTAATTGTATCTCAAATAACCCTAAAAATGACAATCCAAAAATAATAAAAATCGTAAAAAAGAGGAGATTTGGAATCCAGTGCGTACTGATAAAATTAGGGGCGGCTTGTCCCAACGTGGCAGCAATTACCGTTCCAAATAAAACGTAAATACCAATGATTGAAGCACCGTAGAGAAATGCCTTACCAACGCCGTTTTTTTGTTTAATGAAAAAACTGACGGTCATTGGAATTAACGGATATACGCAAGGGGTGAGACAGGTGGCTAAACCAATGCCCAAGGCAATCAAAAAGAAACTTAATAATGATTTTTCTTCTTCGGGTTTTTCCGCAGAATTGATGGTTGAAATTGAGGTTTCGGAAGAAACAGCAACAGGAGTAGAAATTGCTTCTTTTACACTATCTGTAACATTTTCAGTAGTGGGAATAACTTTCTCCTCGAGTTTAGTTAATTTTTCAGTCGTTGTCTGCGTTCCAGACAACTTATCAACTTTATCTTTTACTTGGTTTTCAGCTTGGTCGTCGCTTTTTTTTTTTCAGAATCCGAATTTGAACCAGCTTTTACTTCCAATTTGAAAGCACCTTTTATCGGCACACATTGCCCAGTGGCATCTGAACAAGCCTGTCCATCGTGCGTTCCTTCAATAATTGCTTTTTCTTTCAGGATTTTAACCGATTGTCTAATTTCTCCTTTTCCTTCAAAATAAGCCACATTTACCTCAAAGACCTCATCCTTTTTCTTGATTGGATTAATTGATTTTAGCTTTCCAACCAATTCATAAGAATCGTTTGGTTTAAATTTTACAGTCGTAATAATTGGTCCGCCCTCATCAAAGTCTGTGGCAAAATGATGCCAAGTTTTATCAGATTTTATCGTGAAAACAATATCAACGGTTTCACCAACAGCAGGACTTGGTTTTGATAATGCCCAAGACCATTTAGAAGGCGTAATTTTCTGAGCATCAACGCCCGAAGAGAATATTAAAAAAGCAATTATACTAAAAAAAAAATTTTTCATTTGAAGATGGGATGGATTTTAAGGAAATTATTAATGGTTATTTCTGTTTTGAACGAAAAAACAGCATATTAACGTATTTCTTTACAAATTTAATAATATGTTGTGGTAAAAAAAAGGGCTTGAGGTATTTGGGGGTTAAAGGAATTCAAGGCATTGAAGTATTTTCCAAAATCCCTTAAACCCCTAAACCCCACAATCCCTAAAACTAAATATCCTTCTTCAACTTATCCTTAAAAGTTTTCTGCAATTTATCCATTTTAGGTTTGATAACTACCTGACAATAAGGATTATGCCCGTTCAAATCATAATAATCTTGATGATAGTCCTCGGCTTTTGAATAATTAGAGAGAGCCGTAATTTCCGTTACTATTGGGTTCGGAAAAACGTGTTCATCATTCAATTTTTTCAACCAAGATTCCGCTGCAACTTTTTGTGCTTCATTGGAATAAAATACTCCCGAGCGATATTGTGTTCCTTCATCTCCACCCTGACGATTCAAGGTTGTTGGGTCGTGCGTTTTCCAAAATATCTCTAAAATCGTATCAAATGACACTTTTTTAGGGTCAAAAGTTACCTGCACGACCTCG
The DNA here is from genome assembly GCA_043756925.1 of Arcicella sp. Taxonomy (GTDB): domain Bacteria; phylum Bacteroidota; class Bacteroidia; order Cytophagales; family Spirosomataceae; genus Arcicella. The sequence goes on from JAYVRF010000182.1 coordinate 6,600, forward strand.
GCATGACCTGTGTTACCCGTACATACTTCCTTGTAAGAAGGATTCTTTGCTTGACCGTTTGAATATCCCGATTCAACTTTCACAACTCCCTCAATCTGTTGAAAAACGGCTTCAACGCACCAAAAACATCCTGCCCCAAAGGTGATAGTTTCCATTCCTGTCATATTGATTTTTTCTTCGTTCATTTTTTTGCTAATTTTCTGATTTTCAGTCTTTTGGCCGCATGATACACTCGTGAATAATGTAATTATTCCAAGAATCAACGAATTTATTTTAGTGTTCATTGTTGATAAAATTTAAAAGATAACGTAATTTTGCACTTTCGATGCGACCGTCGCTCGGATTGATTTTCGTTTTTCGATGTTAGTTAAAACCAAACATCAAAAAACGAAAGTTAATCATCAAGTATGAAACCACAAAAGATGTTAAAAAGTTACACTTCAACGTTTTTACAAAACTGGAAGGAATTTTTATCTAATCAGGGTTATGCCCTAAAATTACTCACAGCCGTGGCAGTATTTGCATCGGGTGCGTTGCAATTTCCTACTTATTTTCGAAATATTCAAAAACGATCTGGTACTGATTTGAACGATTTTGTATTGAATTACATTCCATTTATTGACGTTTCTACATATATCTTTACCATTATTTACGGGTTATTAATTTATATGCTTTTGCGGGTTTTAGCCAAACCTGAATTGTTTCTATTATTCGCTTTGACCTTCGTAATTGAAACAGTTTTCAGAATGACGACAATTTATTTTTTTCCACTAAATCCTCCCACTAACTTAGTAATTCTCCACGATACTTTTGCCGAATTATTGATTTATGGTGACACAGAACCCATTACGAAGGATTTATTTTTCTCGGGTCACACCGCCACAATGGTTATGATTTGCTTGTTTGTGGAAGGTCGCAGAGATAAAATTGCCGCTATAATTGCTACTTTTTTCTTAGCTATTTTATTACTAATCCAACACGTTCATTATACCGTAGATGTATTTGGAGCATTGTTTTTTACCTATATTTCATACCTAATTGCTCGACAAATCGTTAATAGAAAGTGGCAATTAACTGTGGGCGTTTTATTGGGTTTTTATGTCTTACTGCAAACGATTTTTTACTTAGGCTCAAAAATCGTTTAAATGCAAAAATGACAGGCGGTAATATTTTATGATAATGCCACAATCAGTTTCAGTTTTATCCCTTAATTTTATTATCCGATTTGGAATGAACATAATATCGTAAATTTCATAATTGTAAAAAATACGAAACCAGTATAATTTTTCATAGATTAATTAATAATTTTCTAACGAAAAAATTACAATTTGATTACATTCAATTAATTTGCATTGTTTTATCAAAAGTGAGAAATCGTTTTTGTTGATTTTGGTAAAATTAAATTCAGTTCTGCCCAACTGCATTTATCGAAAAGTTTAAGAAACGTAAAAACTTTCTTTTGTACAATTTTTACAAGACTAAATTGGTTGAAACGGTTTGGTTTTTGTAGCGAGAACTACACGAAATAAGTTCTTGTAAACCACATAAAAAAAGGGTAAAAATATGGTAAAGTTCGAATACAAAACCTTCCCATTTGGCGAGGTTCTAACCCAAGAGCAAAAAGATTATTTCCGTAAATATGGAGTAATTCATTTTAAAAATTTTATCAACACTGACACTATTAAAACTTTTATTGACGAACTAAGTAAAATCGAAAAAAAGTGGTTGGCAGAAGGTATTGAAAAAATAAATGGGATTCCGTTAAAATTTGGGAAAGACCCCCACGGTAATAAAATGATTCAAAGAATGTGCTTTACAAATAAGTACAGCCCAATTCTTGCTGAATTTTTGAAAGACCCACGTTTACAAATTTTGGTTGAATTATTAGCCCCTTACGACGGACGAATCAGTGACGAAGAAAAAGACGGTTTGGTTTTTAATCACTATGTGAATTCGCCAAATAGTAAATTTACACAAATGGGATGGCATACAGACAGCCCTCGTGATTTGTTTTTAGGTCAAAAAATCCTGCCAATGTTGAACGTTGGTATTCATTTAGATACTTGCCCAACAACTAATGGAGGATTAAAAGTATTGCCAGGAACACAAAATCAGAGCGTTTTCAAGTTGTTGTTTGGTAAAAAACAGTTCGTTGATCACAAGCCTGATGTGCGTGAAGTAGGTTTTGAAATTGAAGCGGGAGATTTAACTGTACATGACGGTCGTTTATGGCATCGTGTGGAAGTGTCGCCAAACATGGGTGAGAAATCTCGCCGTCGTGTGATGTATGTACCCATTATTACAGGTAAATATATGCCAAAGGATGAAAATAGTAAAACGCCTTTTTATCACCGTTTTGCGAAAGTCGTTCAAAAATAGATTAGCTAAAAAAATAAAAAAGCTGTTAGAATTAATTCTAACAGCTTTTTTGTGGGTTACAACATTCACAAACTGAATAATTTATCTTATACTTTCGCCCCAAACTTCGCCTTCAAAACACCAATAATCATCGGCAGAACTGATACTGCGACAATACCCAATACTACTTTTTCAAAATTGTGCTTTACCCACTCGTTACTTCCTAAAAAATAACCAATTGTTGTAATTCCAGCTACCCATAAAACTGCTCCGATGACACAGAAAGTGATGTATTTTGTGTACGCCATACTTCCCGCACCCGCAACGAAAGGAGCAACCGTTCTGATAATGGGAACAAAACGAGCCATAATTACGGCTTGTCCACCATGTTTTTCATAAAATGCTTCCGTCTGTTCAATGTGGCTACGTTTCAGAAAAAAAATCTTCTCTTTCGACTTAATGAAATTACTGAAAAATTTACCCACAAAGTAATTGACATTATCACCCAACAAAGCCGCTAAAATTAACAATGGAATTACGAAAGCTAACTCTATTTTGCCCGTTGCAGAAGCCAGAACACCAACTGCAAAAAGAAGTGAATCACCTGGTAATAAGGGCATTACAATGAGTCCAGTTTCGACAAAAATAATCAAGAAAAGAAGTGCATAGGTTAAGGTTCCATGGTCGGTAATGAACTGGGATAACGCTGTTAAGGGGTCTTTAAGGAGTTGTAAGACGAAATTGACAATTTCCATTATATTGGGGTTTGGGGTTAGGATTTGGGGGCTATAGTAAAATTGACAACTGGTGTGAGTCCACCAAATCCTAAATCCTAACCCCAAAATCCACTAAAATCTATTTATCCAAAAAGAAAGAAAAAGTATCTCCTCTTAAACCTAAACGTATAGTTTCCAACGAAATAACTTCGTGTGGGGCAATATTTCCAACGTTTACGTTGGCACCTACCAACTTCACAAACCAAACTTGCTGATCTTTTTTAGGAGCTTCCCAAATGATTTTATCCTCTGGAATTTCGGTTAAAATCTCTTCCACCAAACCCTGACGAACTTCCCCCGATGCACGGAATAATCCGACATTTCCACCCTCACGAGCTTCTCCAATGACTTTCCAAGCACCCGCTTCCAACTCAGATTTCATCAATTTAATCCATTTATAAGGAGGTATAATTTTGGTTTCATCCTTCGAACCAACCTCCGAAAGTACAATTACTTGCGTAGCTAACGTTCTGATATACTCACACTTATCGTCCTGATTCATCTCCAAAGAACCATCAGAAACCTCAGCGTATTCCATCCCGTATTGATCTAAAACACGACGATATTCATCAAATTGATTTCTTACGATAAAGGCTTCAAACAAAGTACCACCGAAGTAGGTTGGAATTCCAGCGGCTCTATATAATGCTAACTTTTCTTTTAGATTTGGGGTAACAAAAGAAGTTGCCCAACCCAACTTTACAATGTCAGTATAAGCACCCCCCATTTCAATAAAATCCTCTACTTCTCTGAGGCTCAATCCTTTATCCATCACCATTGTCAATCCTTGTTGGCGAGGTTTTGCAGTTCTTTCGGGTATTTGGTCAAGTGGATAATTCATATATTAAAGCCCCCCAGCCCCCAGAAGGGGAATTTTTTAATGTTCTCCTCTGAGGTTAGGAGATTTTTTTACAAAAATACTGATAACCTTTATATTCCACAACTTACCAAATTAATGAGTTGTGTTAATTTAATATTGATTTTAGTTAATAAATTGATAATCAGATATTTAAATATTATAAAAAAATAACTTTTCTCATAATTTAAAAAAAAAATCAAAAAATTTTGTTTTGCTAAACAGTGTTTAGTAAGTTTACAACGTTATACTTAAACATTTTTAACGATGAAAAAAATAATTGTACTTTTAATTATCAGTTTCAGTTTTGTAAAAATGGGATATTCACAAGCAGTAACTAAAGACGCAGTTTTGGGCGAATGGCTTGCCGAAAGTAAAGATGGTAAAGTTTTAATCTATAAACAAGGTGAAAAATACTTTGGAAAAATTTCGTGGGGAAAGGACGGAGATAAGAAGGATGTGAACAATCCTGATGCTAAATTAAAGACTCAACCCATTATTGATTCCGTTATTTTAAAAGGCTTCGATTTTACGGGAAAAGTTTGGGAAAATGGAACAATCTATGACCCAAATAATGGTAAAACGTATTCTTGTACAATTAAAATGAAGAAGCTTAACGAACTGGATATCAGAGGTTTCATTGGCATATCACTGTTGGGAAGAACTACGGTTTGGACGAGAGCTAAGTAATTTAGGGATAAGTTATTGGGTAATTTGGAATCAGTGAAAGTCCTCATAAATATTCCATAAACTCTAATTTTAGAAGAGTATCAAATTAAAACAATGGGTATTTTAGAAAGAAAAGAACGGGATAAACAAGAAATGCGGTTGATGATTTTGGAAGCCGCCAAAGAAGTATTTGTAACCGAAGGCTTTGAGAAAGCATCTATTCGTGCCATTGCCGAGCGAATTGAATACAGTCCTGCCACGATTTATCTCTATTTCAAAGATAAAAACGAGCTTCTTTTTGCGGTTCATGAGTTAGGGTTCGATAAATTATTGGAGGAAATGGAATCAGCGATTGAGGGAATCTCTGATCCGTTTGAAGAGTTACGTCATCGTGGATATGCTTACATGAAATTTGCTTTTGAAAATCCTGAAATGTACGATTTAATGTTCATTTTGAACGCCCCAATGGACACTTTAAAAGAGGAAGAAATTTGGAATAGTGGACACAAATGCTTTATTCTTTTGTGTGAAACTTTACGAAGAGGAATTGAAGCTAAACAGTTGAAATTTAAGAATGTAGAGGTCGCTGCTATGTCAATTTGGTCGTTTATGCACGGTATGGTTTCGTTGAAAATTCGGAATAGATTTAAAAAATTTAATGAACAATCGGATATTCAAACATTGATGACAGCATCATTAGAACAAATGATTGAATTAGTGAAAATATGATATGAATCCAGCAATAGATTTTTTTAGAAATAACATTGGTAAAACTTCGGCAGAAATAAGTCCATCTCCTTTTGGACGTTGGTTAAATGGCACGTTGATTGAAGTTGAAGAAGACTCGCTTACGATGGAGTTTATTGTCCGCAAAGATATGTGTAACCCTGGGGGCATCATGCACGGAGGCGTAGCAATAGGAATGATGGATGATATTATTGGAATGACCACTTTTTTGATGCAAAATCAGGCTTTTTATTCTACGGTAAACTTGAATACCGACTTTTTGTATTCAGCAAAACCAGATGAAAAGCTAATTGTAAAATCTAAAATTGTGAGAATGGGAAAGAAAATCGCTCACGCAGAAGGAGAAATCTGTAATGAAGCAGGGCAAATTATAGCAAAATGTACGACCAATTTAGTGGCAACAAATAATACTGTTAGGTAGTAGGTATGAATTATGAGGTATGAGGTAAAAAACTGGCAAAAGCTCTTTTTTACACCTCATACTTACGACCTCATACCTAAAAATTTATCCTTGTACTAAACACTGTTAAGTAAATACTATCTGTTTATGAAATCTTTTATGTTGATGATGTTATTGAATTTTGGGGCTTTGGGACAGTCCGAAATTTTGAATAATTACGTGCAGGAAGGTCTGAAAAATAGTCAGACGTTGAAGCAACAAAATTTTCAATTACAAAAAGCCATTTTTGCCCTTACCGAAGCCAAAACGCTTTTTAAACCGAATATCAATTTCAATACCACCCTTTCAGCGGCACAAGGAGGTCGGAAGATTGAAATTCCCATTGGTGATTTGGTTAATCCAGTTTATACCGCCCTCAATAAACTGACTTCATCGAATTCATTTCCGCAAATTCAAAATACTTCCGAGCAGTTAGTTCCCCGAAATTTTTATGATGTTCGGGTGAGAACGACAATGCCCTTAATTAATGCTGAATTAAAATACAATCAGGCAATTAAACAAGACCAAATAACGATGCAACAGGGTGAAATTCAGGTATATAAACGTGAATTAGTTCGAGATATCAAGCTGGCTTACATCAATTATTTGAAAGCAACGGAGGTAATAAAAGTTTATGGAAACGCCTTAAAAATCCTGCGAGAATCTGAGCGGGTGAATGAGAGTTTAATTAAAAATGGTTCGGCAAATCCAACGGTTTTAGTACGTACTCGCAACGAAATTTCCAAAATTAATGCCGAGTTTGATAACTCACGAGGAAATCAGAAAAATGCGGCTGCTTATTTTAATTTTTTACTAAATAAAGATTTTACTGAAAAGATAACCTTAGACAGTTTAAGCAAGGATGGATTAAAGTTAGAACTCGCAACAGGACACCGTGAAGAATTGGACAAAATTCAGACGGGAATAAGTATTAACCGACAACTTTTGGGTATCAGTCAATCCTATAAAAAATTCAAAATTGGAGCATCCTTAGACCTTGGTTCGCAGGGAAGATTTGCCCAAATTGCAAGTACCGATAAGAACTTTTTTACTCCAAATACCTTCGTACTTTTGGGCATTTCGTTTGACTTACCAGTATATTCTTTTGGACGTAATCAATTGAAAATCAGGCAATCAAAAATGGAAATTGCTTCGTTGGATGCTCAAATGCAGCAAGTTAGAAACCAGTTAGATTTACAAGTTGAATTAGCGAAAAATTCCTTAAATTCTGCCAAAGAAATTTACGAATCGAAGGCTTCGCAAGTCAGCACAGCCGAGCGATATTATCGTGATACGTTCAGAAGATACAAGGAAGGAAATTTGAATTTTATTGAGTTATTAGATGCCCAAACCCAGACAACGACGGCTCAATTACAACAGTCTATTTCGTTGTATGATGTCTGGATAAAATGGGTGGAATTAGAGCGGGCGAAGGCGAGTTTTCAGTTGTAGAAATCGTCTAATGGTTCATTAAAACCAGCGGACATTTTGAAAGTCTCTTTTGCTGAACCAAATATAGGGACACGCTTTTTCTCCGTTAGTTTTTCGTATTGTTTGGTCAACAGGAAATCAACATAAAGCGATAAATCACGCTTCAATTCATCCGATTGAAGCAAATTAATTTTTGATTGTAAAAGACGGTCACTCATATTGGTGTAAATTTTAAACAAATACAAGGTAATAAGTAATACAACCTTTCTTGTGCATAATAAAATACAAACGACAATAAACATGAAAAAAATATCCATACTCTCTTTCTTAATCATCTCATTATTAATGAGTTGTGGAAAGAAACAAGAACTTAAAAAAGCCCCAATTGAAGACGATATCGTGTCGGTGAAATTGGCGGATGTCTCACAGGCAAATTCTACGGAAGCCTTGAAAGCCTCTGGATTGGTAGCCTCTTTGAAAGAAGCTCGTTTATCGTTCAAAACGGGGGGAATTATCGAAAAAATTTACGTAAAGGAAGGTCAGAATGTTCGTAAAGGGCAATTATTGGCAACTTTGAATCTTACAGAAATCAACGCCCAAGTACAACAAGCGAACGAAAGCGTACAAAAATCTGAACGAGATTTGAAGCGTATTACAAACCTTTACCGTGATTCTGTTGCCACTTTGGAACAAGTTCAAAATCTCACAACTACCCTCAGCGTGGCGAAACAATCCTTAGAAATTGCTTCGTATAATCAAGGATATTCCAAAATTTATGCCTCAACTAATGGCGTGATTGTCAAGAAGTTGATGAACGAAGGTGAACTCGCAGGACCTGGCACGCCCGTGTTTTTCATGAATGCCTCGGGTGCAAATGATTGGGTGATAAAAGTTGGAATTGCTGATAAAGATTGGACTCGCCTTCACATGGGCGACCCTGCAACCGTAAATTTAGATGCTTTTCCAAAAACAACTTTCACGGCTTCGATATCCAATCTTTCGCAAGGAGCAGATATAAATTCAGGTTTGTATCAGGCAGAATTAAAACTAAATACGCAAGGTAAAAAAATAGCAACTGGGCTTTTTGGAAATGCCCAAATTATGCCCTCAATTATTCAGAAATACACTTCTATTCCGATTGATGCCATTGTGGAAGGTAATGGAGATGAGGCTTTTGTGTATGTGGTTTCGAAAGGAAAAGCAATAAAACTGCCGATTTCATTGGTAGGTATTGATAATACAAAAGCTTTCGTGGGGAGCGGTTTGGCGGGTATTACGCAAGTGATAACGGACGGGTCAGCTTATTTGGTGGAGGGAAGTCGAGTTAAGGTTATTAAGTAAGAAATGTTAGAATAGCTGTCATTGCGAACGCAGTGGATTGATGAAGATTACTTTAAAAACTACCTTTCAATCTTTTAAGTTTAACAACCATCTCCAAAAATGGAAAGATTACTTCCCCACAGTCGCAATGACAGCACCTCATAAGCAAACAAATTGCATCGCTTTGCTCACAATGACAGCATTCAAATATCATCATGAAAATCTCTGAATTCTCAGTAAATAATTACCAATTCACCCTCGTTGTGTTTTTGGGCATATTATCAATTGGCATTTTTTCCTTATTAAATATGCCCCGAGGCGAAGACCCTGAATTTTCGTCGCCTCAATATGGCGTAATCGTCATTTATCCAGGAGCTTCTCCCAAAGATGTGGAAGAATTAGTGGCGGATATCGTGGAAAAACGGCTCAACGAATTGGACAATATGAACCGTGTCCGCAGTACGATTGTGGATGGTGCCGCTATTTTTCAAGTTGAGTACGATTTTGATACTGATCCCGAAGAAAAATACCAAGAAGTTGTCCGTGAAATGAACGCTGTTCGTAAGGATTTACCCGCCGAAGTCCTGGATGTTCGCATTGAAAGATACCAACCCGATGGCGTAAATATATATCAATTTGCGTTAGTTTCTGAGAATTTACCTTATCACAAATTAGAAAAATATGCTGACGATTTCGAGAATCGTTTAGAGAAAGTTTCAGCCTTAAAAAATATCAAATCGTGGGGATTTCCGAAGCGTAAAATCTCCGTAGAACTGAATTTAAGTAAATTAGCTCAAAATAAAATCCCGCTCAATCGTGTTTTGGGGGCGATTCAGTCAGAAAATGTAAATATTCCAGGCGGTTCAATTAATTTATCTTCCAAGAAATTTAACGTCAAAACATCAGGTAATTATAAAGATATTGAGGAAATAAAAAATACAATTATCTTCTCGAACGGCTCAAAAATTGTCTTGCTTCGAGATATTGCCGAGGTCAAATATGATTATGAAGACGAAACCCACAAAACCCGATTAAACGGACATCGAAGTGTATTTGTAACGGCTTGTCAAAAGTTCGGGCAGAATATCATCAAA
>JAYVRF010000183.1:0-16270 GCA_043756925.1 Arcicella sp.
CCTGCGTGGGAATTATCAAGCGAAGGCTTGGCTTTGACGGATTGTAGAATGTTGTCGTACCGTCCAATTGATGGAATGGTGGCAGTTGCAACGGCAGGTCGAGGATTTTATTCAACTGATATTTTTGCTAAAAAAGTAGAAAAAGGCACTATTAGCGTAAATGCTTTGTCGGTGGTTTCTGCTTGTGCCGATAGCACTTTTGATGTAGCATTTGTAAACACTGGAAATTTTGGTACAAATAACCGTTATCAAGTGATTTTATCGGGTGAAGATGGAACATTCAAAAATGAATTCTTAATTGGTTCGGGAGCAACATCTCCCGTGCGAGTAACTATCCCACGAGCATTATTAGCAACTTTTGTACGTGAAACAGCTAATGTTGGAGGAAATTTTGTTGGTGAAGCTAAATATAAAATTAAAGTCGTTTCAACTATTCCAGCCTTTCAAAGTGATAATACGCAAGAATTAAATTTGAAAGTAATTCAAGCAAATCTTTACGGCGGATACACAAGTATATGTTCTCCGACTGGAAAAACAGATATTTCAGCGATTAAAAATAAGGGAGCAAGAATTGAATGGTTTAAAACCACAAGTGGAGTTGTAACCCCCGTTCAAGCAACCACGGATTCATCAATATTTGTTGGAACGGGAAGTTATTTCTTTAAAATTTATCAGAATGGCTGTGTCTTACAAAGTGCAAATCGGACAGTTGCCAATTCAACGGGATCTCCATTTTTGCAATCTGCAACAGTATTTTCAACTGATGATGTCGCAAAGGCTTGCATTGGAAAAGGAGTTATTATTAATTCTCCTTTTGCAGATACCGCAACGTTTAATTATCGTTGGAGAAGAAATAACATAAATATTGTCAATGCTACGAACGTAAAATTTCAAGCAATTGATAATGGAATTTATGACGTTTTCTTAGACCACAAAACAACGGGATGTAGTTATAATTACCGTCCATTAACGATTAAGTTGAAGGAATTGCCAGAGGTTACTTTAACTGCAACGGGAGCAACCGAAATAAAATATGGTAATTTCACTTCATTTAGACTTAAATTTAATTCTTTCACGTTCTTGCCTTTTGAAGTTACACTTTCAAATAGTAGTCAACCATTGATCGTTAATGATACCATTGCAAATATTACTGCCTTCCCCAAGAAAACTGGTGTGTTTAAGGTAAGTTCTATTAAGAATGCGTGTGGAACGGGTACGAGCAGGGGAGAACCCGAAATCAAAGTTATTCCATTGATTTTGAATAGTTTACTGTTAAATCAAAAGGCAACATACTGTGCAAATGAAGAAGTTTTACTCAAATATTCAATTGATGGAGTTCCCGAAAAAGATAACGTTTATGCTGTTCAGATATCGGATGAAAAAGGTGATAATTTCAAGGATTTAACCACGATTGGGGCGGACAGTGTTTTGAAAGTCGTGTTACCAAAGGAAACAAAATCGGGTAATAAATATCGTTTGAGAGTAATGGCTTCAAATCCAGAAGTAATTGGAAAAGTAACGTCTGATTCATTAAATATCAAACCTCTGGCAGTTGGAACGGTGGTTACTAAGGACACAAGTATCTACAAATATGCAAGTACAAAGGTTGCTGTTTCCTTAACTGGCGATGCTCCTTGGACAATTCAAACCTCTGAAAATCAATTACTTACTACTTCAATAAGCCCATTCGTTATTGCATTAAATCCACTTGAAACAACGACGTTTTCATTATTATCAGTAAAAGATAATTCGTGTGGATTGGGGTTTGTTGTTGGTTCGGCAAAAATTACGGTTCTCGCTCCATTATCGGCAGAAGAGGAAGCAAATTCAATTTTTGATGTCTTTCCAAATCCAACGGAATCTAAGGTAACGGTTTCATTAAAAATTACGTCAAATAAACCAACTAATGTTGAATTAGTTGATTTGCAAGGACGTTCAATTTTGAAAACCATCATTAAAAGTGGTCAAAATCAGGAAGTTATTGAAATGGATAAATTACCCGCTGGAACGTATTTGATTCATGCTCAACAAGAGGATAAACAATCGGTTAAGAAGATAATGAAGATTAAGTAAATTCTAAATTGTTCAAGCATTTTAAAGTTGTAAACGTAGGCTGGGGTCAAAACCCAGCCTACGTTATTTTGTGTCTTCAAAAAATTAATAAAAATCCTTATGTACGAAATATTTGTCGAAACCATTGGCTGGATTGCCTCAATTTTGATTGTTGGAGCGTTTGCTTTGAATTCTTTTGGTAAAATAGATTCAACTTCTAAACTCTATCAATTGGCAAATTTGGTTGGTGGAATTTTCTTTATTGTTAACACCGTTTACCACAAAGCGTATCCTTCGGCAGTTGTGAATGTGGTTTGGGTGATTATTGCTATTGTAGCCCTTTTAAAATTAAGGAAGTCGTCATGAATCTACTAAATTTAGATACTCTCTCAATCGCCAAAAATCTGTTGGGATATACTTTCATTCACGAAAGCGAAGACGGTAAAACGGCAGGAATTATTGTTGAAACGGAAGCGTATTTGCAAGATGACCCCGCTTGTCATGCTTATCGTAAAAAAAGTGTGAGAAATGCCCCGATGTTTGGCAAAGCGGGAACTATTTATGTCTATCAGATTTACGGAATGCACTTTTGTGTAAATATTTCGACCAATCAAGAAGATGTTGGGGAGGCAATTTTAATTCGTGCTTTGGAACCGACTGAAGGTTTGGGTTTAATGGAAACAAGACGTTTGAGAACCTCAAAATTAACCCAAATGAAACCCAAAGATTTATGTTCGGGACCAGGAAAATTGGTGCAAGCCATGGGAATTCACAAAGGAATGAATGATTGGCATATTTTGGATTCTGGTTTAAAAATCATTCCTCCCGAAATTCAAATGCCTGATAATGAGATTATTACAACCACAAGAATTGGAATTACCCAAGGCATAGAATTACCTTATCGGTTTTATGTGCAGGGGAATAAATTTGTGAGTAAAATGTAAAACAGACAGCCTTGTACAATTACAATATTCCTTGATAAGAAATCAATCCAATCGCTAAAACTGCCAATGCCAAACCAACTTTATTCATATTTGATAATTTTTCATGGAAGAAAATTAGGGCAATAATCGCCGAACCTAAGATTACGCTGATGTTATAAATTGGCAGTACGAAAGCTCCGTTATTCTGAAAAGTATCTAAGGCTTTTAATAGAAAATAGAACGATAAGAAATTGGGGATTCCTAACGGAAATGCTGCCCAAAGGCTTTTGAGTTGCATCTTTTCTTTTCCTTGCAAAACTCTGATTATCAACACAATACTTCCAAAAATTATTGCTCCTGATACAATTTTGAGCGTAAATGGAATGGTATTTCCCGAAGCAGTCACATATTTGGCATTTAAGAAATTGAAGGTCGTATTTGTAATTCCGTACATCACAAATACAGCAATCGGTAAGAGCCAATCGGAAGTATTTTTTGTTTGATTATTGGATTTCTCTTCATTTTTTAAAGTACTCAAAACCACCGCAACCATTGCCAAAGCCAAACCTAAATAATTCCAAACATCAAATTTTTGACTTGATTTTAGAATTACCAAACTGAAAATCACGGGAATTACTAAGGAAATATTATTAGCTAAGGAAGTTGCCGTGATTCCTACTTTTTGGGTTGAAGCACCTGATAAAAGAAATGTTATCACAAAACCCACGCCCAAAAGCATTGCCCAAAGCGTTGAAGGTTCGGTAAAATCAAGGTCAAAGCGTTGATTATCAGGTAAAAATAATGAACCTGTCAAAAAACAAATAGGATAATTTAGAATTATGGCTTGAAAAGTATTTACGCCAAAACGAGCATGAAGTCGAAAATTGATGAGTAATAAAACGGAGAAGAAAACGCTCAGGGCTAAGTAAATCATGGTTGGTTAATTTATGTTATAAAAATTGATGGCATGACTTTCAGTCATGCCATCAATGAAACACACTTTAAATTTACGCCTTCTTTACCAAATCTTCCAACAAATCAATCCAAATGGTTGAATTATTTAAACTTTCAACCAATTGCCAATGCTTTCCACCATTTTCTTCAAACATTTCTTTGTATTCCTCTCCTACTTCAATTGTTGTCTCTAAACAATCTGAAACAAAGGCTGGGGAAAATGCTAAAACACTCTGTTTTCCAGATGTTGCCAAGTCTTTTACCACATCGTCAGTGTATGGTTTTATCCACGGATCATTACCCAAACGTGATTGAAATGAGGTTGTATAAGTGCCTTCTTCCAAACCTAACTCTTTAACCATCAAGCGAGTAGTTTCAAAACATTGAGCCCTGTAACATAACTGATTCATGGAATGTAAGGTATCGCAACATGAACCTAATTTGCAAATTTCACCCGTGCAATCACCTTTTCTCATGTGTCTTTCAGGGAGTCCGTGGTAACTAAAAAGGAAATGTTCATAGTTATCTTTTGCCATATATTTACGAGCCATATCCGTAAAATGCTCAATAAACTTTGGATGGTCAAAGAAGGTATTTGTAAATTGTAATTCTGGAATTATTTGCCAAGTTGAAACGATTTTCATGGCTTTTTCAAACACCGAACCCGTACTTGCCGAAGCATATTGTGGAAATAAAGGCACGACAATTATCTTCTTGAAACCAGATTTTTTAAACAAGTCCAAGCCATCGTCCATGCTTGGTGATTGATAACGCATGGCTAATTTCACCACATAATCATCACCCAGACGTTCTTGAAGCATTTTCTCGGCATCTTCCCCGTAGAATTTTAAAGGCGAACCTCTCTCCTCCCACAACTCCTTATAAATTTTGGCAGATTTCGGACCACGAAAAGGGGAAATAATTAGATTTACGAGGGGCCAGCGGGCGGCAGAAGGAATATCAAGTACACGCCCATCCATCAAAAACTCACGGAGATATTTACGAACATCGGGTGTATTTGGAGAATCGGGCGTACCCAAATTTACGATTAAAACACCCGTTTTAAATTTAGTTTTTGTCTGTATTTTTAACAGATTTTTTGTTTCAAGCGTTTGCATAATGTATTTTCAAAAAAGTCTTTTTTAATCAATTCTTTCACAAATTTAACCCTTGAAATTCAATTTTTGTTTAAAATTATTAAGGTTAGGATTTGATCATAGTATTATAGTGAAATAAACTATTAATTGTCAAATATTTCCCTAAGTGCGAAATATCATTTTAATAAAAACAACCATTTACGCTTTTCAATTTGGTGTGGAGAGGAAAGGTTGCCACAAAAAAACTGCACCAAAACAAGTCCTTGCCCGACTTGAAATGGTGCAGCTTTTTTAATTGTTACTTATCAAAAAAATCACTAAATCATACCTGAGAAATCTCAAAGCGGTCAAGATTCATCACCTTTGTCCATGCCGCAACGAAATCATTTACAAATTGCTCTTCTGAATCTTCACAGGCATATAATTCTGCCAAAGCACGCAATTCTGAATTTGAACCGAAAATTAAATCAACCCGAGTTCCCATCCATTTGATGTTTCCAGTCATGCGGTCAATTCCTTCAAAAACATCATCAGAATCTGAAATTCCACTCCATTTTGTTCCAAAATCAGTTAAGTTTACAAAGAAATCATTGGTCAGAACTTCTGGACGATTTGTAAATATTCCTTGTTGAGATTTATTAAAATTTGTATTCAACACACGCATTCCACCGACCAAAACCGTCATTTCAGGAGCCGTCAAAGTCAATAATTGTGCTTTATCTACTAATAATTCTTCTGCCGAAACCGTATATTTTGTTTTCACGTAATTACGGAAACCGTCCGCTTGTGGCTCTAAAACCCCAAATGAATGCATGTCAGTTTGCTCTTGTGAAGCATCAGTACGACCAGCCGTGAAAGAAACTTCAATATCTCGACCTGCATTTTTTGCCGCTTTTTCAACGCCAACATTTCC
The DNA here is from genome assembly GCA_043756925.1 of Arcicella sp. Classification (GTDB taxonomy): domain Bacteria; phylum Bacteroidota; class Bacteroidia; order Cytophagales; family Spirosomataceae; genus Arcicella. Next base: position 5,940 of record JAYVRF010000183.1, read on the forward strand.
ACCCAAAACAATCAAATCTGCCATTGAAACTTGTTTGTTTCCAGTTTGTTTTTCGTTAAACTCTCTCTGGATTTCTTCGTAAACGTTCAACACTTTTGCTAATTGAATTGGACTGTTTACTGCCCAATCTTTCTGCGGAGATAAACGAATTCGTCCACCATTGGCACCTCCACGTTTGTCAGAACCACGAAAAGTTGAAGCGGAAGCCCATGCCGTTGAAACCAACTCAGAAACCGAAAGTTCAGAAGCAAGTATCCAACTTTTCAAAGTCGCAACATCCTGACTATCAATAGTTTCGTAAGTAACCGATGGAATTGGGTCTTGCCAAATCAACTCTTCCGTTGGTACTTCTGGACCTAAATAACGGGCAAGTGGCCCCATATCACGGTGCGTTAATTTAAACCATGCTCTTGCAAAAGCATCCGCAAATTCCACTGGATTATTCAAAAATCTTCTTGAAATTACTTCGTAGGCTGGGTCTGCACGCATCGCAATATCCGAAGTAAGCATAAACGGAGCGTGACGTTTTGTCGCATCATGTGCATCTGGTACTAAACCTGCACCCGCACCATCTTTTGGCTTCCATTGAAATGCACCCGCTGGGCTTTTTGTCAATTCCCATTCATATCCAAAAAGGTTCTCAAAATAATTATTACTCCATTTTGTTGGCGTTGTCGTCCAAGCACCTTCAAGTCCAGAAGTAATAGTATCTCCACCATTTCCAGTACCAAATTTATTAATCCAACCTTGACTTTGATTCTCAATTCCTGCCGAGGCTGGCTCAACACCCACGTATTCACCTGGGTCAGCAGCACCGTGTGTTTTTCCAAAAGAGTGCCCTCCCGCAGTCAAAGCAACAGTTTCTTCATCATTCATTGCCATTCTGCCAAAAGTTTCACGAATATCACGAGCCGAACCAAGGGGATCTGGTTGTGAGTTTGGTCCTTCTGGGTTTACGTAGATAAGTCCCATTTGAACGGCTGCCAAAGGTTGTTCCAATTCACGGGCTTCAGTGTAACGCTCATCACCCAACCACTCTTTTTCAGAGCCCCAATAAATATCTTCTTGTGGTTCCCAAACGTCTTCACGACCACCCGCAAAACCGAAAGTTTGAAAGCCCATTGATTCCAATGCACAGTTTCCTGCTAAAATCATTAAATCTGCCCAAGAGATTTTTTTGCCATATTTCTTTTTAATGGGCCACAATAAAAGACGTGCTTTATCCAAGTTCGCATTATCGGGCCAACTGTTCAATGGAGCAAAACGTTGCGTTCCCGCACCTGAACCGCCACGACCATCGGCGATACGATACGTACCTGCACTGTGCCAAGCCATACGGATAAAGAAAGGTCCATAATGACCATAATCTGCGGGCCACCAATCTTGTGAGGTCGTCATCAAATCAAAAATATCTGATTTTAGAGCCTTATAATCAAGCGTTTTGAACTCCTCCGCATAATTAAACGACTTTCCCATAGGGTTGGACAAAGGTGAATGCTGACGGAGGATTTCTAATTTTAACTGATTAGGCCACCAATCACGGTTTCTTGTTCCGCCACCTGCACTTTGCTTAGAAGCAGTTTGTTTCGTTACTTCGCCATGATACATTGGGGTTGTACCATTTGTCATTCCATGAGGAAATGGGCATTTGTTGCCATTATTTAACTCAGATAGAATACTGTCTTTTGCGTTATCTTCCATATTTTAATAGTATTTTGTTTATTATTTAAACAAAATTAAAAGATAATTTTCAATAATTTTTATCTATATATTCTATTTAGTGATAGATTAAATTGATATAATATAAGAACGCAGGTTGAGTTTTGAACCCAACCTGCGTTAACAAAAATTCATGAACTGGAATAACAATAATTAGAATTAGTATATTTATAAAACCTAATCCAAAACTTTCACTTCAACATCCTTAAAATAAACAACACTTTTTGGGTCATGTCCTTGCAAAGCAAATGTGCCAGAACTTAGATGACGTTCTCCACGACCATCTGGCAAAGTATCTGGTTCAGTATAATCAACAGCAACTTTATCATTTACTTTAATGACGATATGTTTTCCGATTACCGAAATGTGATAATCATACCACTCATTATCTTTCGCTAAATTTTCCTTCACGTCGCTGAAACTGTATAAACTTCCCGTCTTCCTCCAGTCGTCGTGCGTTTGATTTACTTGCACTTCATAACCTTTATTAGGCCAACCTTTTGCTTGATACGTTGTGTGAATAAATACACCTGAATTAGACCCGGGCATTGTTTTTGCTTTCAATTTAAGTTCAAAATTCTTGAAATTATGATTGGCAACTGTACCTTCATAAAATAAATGGGTACGGTCGCCCGCTACTTTTATCATGCCGTTTTCAATGGTAAATGTGGCAGGATTTTCTTCATTTACTCGCCAACCTGTGAAGGTTTTTCCATCAAATAAAGATACAAATCCCTTCTCAGTTTTCTGAGAAAAAGCACAAGTTATGGTTAAAAATAAGCTAAATACTAAAATGATTTTTTTCATGTTGGGTTGAATTTAAGGGTTGAAAGAAAGTTAATACACAGATTAAATGGATGCAAGTAACACGGGTTTAACAGAATTTTATGAAATAAGCTCTGAAAGATTTGTAGTTTAATAATAATTCTTGCAACCAAATTTTATTTGAATTTCTGAATTATACTATAAAGCCACTTGTTTGAAATTTCTAATTCATTTCGTCTAATAGTTCACTTAAAAGTCACCAACTTGCGACTTTCATTTTGTCCATCTACCTTCAAATTAAGAATATAAATTCCCGATTGAAATTGACTTATTCTGAGATTACGTGAATAATTTCCCATCATTAATTTCTCTTCTGGTTGAACGAAAATTTCTTTACCCGAAAAATCAATTATTAATATTTTTACAGATGCAGATTTTGCTAATCTGAAACTTACATCAATATATTCCGAACTTGGATTTGGGGCAATCGTTAGTCCAAAATTATCATCAATCATTGGTTCACTTACTAAGACAGTTATTGCTTCTAAATCCTTTAATATCAGATTATTAGGGTCAAAAATGACACTCATCGGCTTTGTCTTTAAAGTAAACTCAAAGGTTTGATTTTGTTTATCATTGAAGACTGTAATAGTGGTGTCCCTCAAACCAATTGGCACTCGAAGTTGAATGGGCATGGTAAAGAAAATTGGGTTCGTATTTGTAGTTTGCGATACATCCGCTTTCACCCTAAAAGTGCCATCAGCCAAAGGTTGCGACGACCATTGAAATTTGTACTTTGGATAGTTTTCACCAAATATCCACTGTTTAAAAAAGTAATTTAATTGCTGTCCATAAATTTGCTCAGCAACGGCTTGAAAATCTTCGGTAACAGCATTTCCGTAGGCATTTTTGGAAGCAACATAAGTTTGAAGTATTTTAAAAAAATTATCGTCTCCCACAACCCCTCTTAACATATGAAGTACCGAGGCACCTTTGCGATAAGTTCGTGCTGAATTAAAAATCTCGTTAATATTCGTAACGTTTTGAACATAGATTGTCCCTTGTGCAGTTTTGGCGGAAGTCATAAAGCCTTTCATATAATTATCATAGGCAATTTTTCCACCCATTGCTTCCGTATAAATGGCTTCGGAATAAGAAGCAAAACCTTCATTTAACCAAATACTTTCCCAATTTTTACAAGTTATTTTATCGCCAAACCATTGATGAGCCAATTCATGAGCAATCAAGGTTTCGCCAAAACTCCCCATTGAAGAACACGTTTGATGTTCCATTCCACCGCCCCAACCAAATTGTGCGTGACCATATTTCTCTTTTACAAATGGATACAGTCCGAATTTTTGAGAGAATAAATCCAACATAAATCCAGTTTTATCAAGATTTAATTTATTTGCATTGGTGAGTGTTTCGGGGTACAGATAGTGATTAATTGGCATTTCTTTATTGCCGTCATATTTGAAAATACCCTTATATTCTGCATAATTACTCATGGCAATCGAAATCAAATATTGAGCAATTGGATAACGGTTTTTCCACTGAAATGTCTTTGTACCGTCCTGATTATCAATAGTTTTCTCTAAAATTCCGTTGGAAATAGACGTAAAATATTTATCCGCCGTAATCCAAACATCCGAAGAATCCGCTTTATCATCAATCACATTTTTACAAGGAAACCAATCTAAAGAACCATAAGGCTCTGATAATGACCATATTGCCAAATCTTTTTGCGAGTTATGAGTACCAAATACAAAACTATCAAAGCCACTCGAACCGGGAATCCCGTGATAAAAAATCACGATACTAACTAACTGATTTTCAGCGTAAATTTTATCTAATTTGATAAGAATTTGATTGGATTGATGAAGGAAGGTAAGTTTTTTATTGCCAATTTTTACAGAATCAGCGGTAAGGGCATCCTGTAAATCAATGGTCATTTGGTCAAGCGAAGCAACTTTACTTTTGGCATTAATGGTAACTTCTCCTTTAAGATTTTTGGGCGTGTAAGTTATATTCAAATTGAGTTTGTAATAAGTTACATCAATGTTGTTATCTGCCGTTTGAATTGCCTGCAAACGTGCATTTTGATTCCGTTTTGTAAGGGCATAAATCCTCCCCGAAGCACATTCGCTGACGGTATCTTGGGCAAATGTTATGATGTTGAACAGCAATAAATTGAATAAAACTAACAGTCTTTTCATAGTAATTTATCGGTGAAATATATTAAAATATATCTTTTTCTTCATACAAAATCTCATCTTTATCATTCCAAACTTTCAAATTTGTCTTACCTTTTTCATCAAAAATTAATTCCATAAATCCTGATTTACTGGCATGAAAAACGCAATCTTTTTCTTTAATTTCTCTTTTAATATGCGTAATCTTACTTCCAGAGCCGCTTATCAAAAATAAATTATTCGGTCGTTTAATGACTTGCAAATTATGTTCATGTCCAGAAATGGCAATCACATTTTTATGTTTTTCCAAAATTGCATACATTCGAGTTGCCATTTTAAAGTATCGAGGTTGATTCATTTCTGAATTCAACGCTCGGTTTACGCCCAATAATCCGAAAGTCATAAAAGGCGAATAGTTTACAAGTGCATAGTACCAACTTTTACTTTTATGATAGCCATGTTCACCATAATCTACCAACGGATGATGCGACAAAAACAAGGTCTTTTTGCCCTGTTTTTCTACCGCAGTCAAGATAGAATCAAGCCGACGAAAGTACGTTTTTTCCATTAAATTAAATTTATCGTCCATTCCAACTTGATGATAAAAAGCACTGTGAAGCCACCAATCAGTGTCAGTAAAAACCAAAACCATTTTTCCTAAATCCTTGGTAACGGGACCAGGCAAGCCTTTTTCCGGAAAAAAATGTTTTGTATTAGGTTGATTTAATGAATCTTTCGCAAATTTATTGATATAATCTGCCTCACGCATGACATTTTTCAAGCCTTTCCAACGTCCCTTCGCCCAATCGTGATTTCCAGGAATAAAATACCAATCTCCTTTAAAATCTTTAAGGGTATGAAGTTGAGTCAATAGTTTTAATTCAGCATCTTTTGAACCGTCCATACCCCGAGGGTAAATATTATCTCCCAAGAAAATAACACCCCCATTCTCAATAGCTTTTAAATGCTTTTGAAGGGTTTTATGGACATCATTTTGCTCGGTATCATCCCCAGCATCACCGATTAGAAAGAGTGAATAAGGTTTATTTTGGGCGTGCAAGTTGCTGATTATAAGAGAGAAAAATATTAAAATAAGTAATTTCATGGATTTGTGTGGGTGTTATTATTTGGTTATTTACCTAACATATCTCGAATTTTATCAACTAAAACTTCATTAATTTTTCGATAACTCTCCACTGTCCAACCCGCAATGTGAGGCGTGAGAGTAACGTTTTTTAGCTTAAATAATTGTGAATAAACTTCTTCTTGTTTAAGTGTCAAGGTTGATAGTTTTTCATTTTCCAACACATCTAAACAAGCACCTCTAATTTTACCAGATTGCAAGCCTTTCAAAATGGATTCAGTTGAAGCCACTTCTCCTCTGGAAGTATTGACAATAAAAACATTTTTCTTAAATTTTTGAATAAAATCATCATTCACCATCATACGAGTTTCGTAGTTGAGTGGAACATGAATTGAAACTAAATCTGCCTCTTCAAAAATATCGTTCATAGTAGCCTTTTTTGAGTACAAACCATACTCGTAATCCTTCTTTTCTACTTTATCATAAGCCAAAACTTTCACTTCAAATCCCATTAATCTTTGTGCAAGTGCAATTCCCATGTTACCGTACCCAATAATTCCAACGGTCATTCCTGCTAACTCAATTCCTCGGTTTTTTTCACGTTCCCAAACATCCTGTCTGACTTCTGAATCTGCATAATTGAGTTTATTAAAAAGCATCAAAATCATACCCATTGTGTGTTCGGCAACGGCAACGGCATTGCCTTCATTTGCCGCAAAAACTTTAATATTTCTTCGGCTAACTTCCTCTAAATCAATTAAATCCAATCCTGCTCCTGCCCTGCCGATAAACTCTAATTTATCACAATAAGATAAAAAATCTTTATCAACTTTGGTTTTACTTCGGATAATTAAGCCCTCATAATCTTCCATAATTTCAAGGATTTCAAAGCGATTTATGTTAGGTTGATAATTGACTTCAAAACCCAATTCAGATAACATTGGGAAGACATTTTCGTGTAAATCATCAACAATTAGTATCTTTTTCATCGTTTTCCGAAAAGGAATGTTTAGTTTCTACTTGAACGATTTTGGAAAATCGTGGTACATTAATAAAAAAACCTGTCGTTTGACGGACAGGTTCATTTTTCTTTGGAAAATTTGTAAGTTCGTTTTGGATGTAACCAAAAATAAAGGGCAATCAACGTTCCAATAATCATAAAAAACACACTTTCTAAGATTAATTGGAAGTAATAAAGTCGGTCAAATCGTTCTTCTTTCAACAAGTAAACGTTTGCCAAAATCATTAAGATTGTCATAAATCCGCCAGCAAGAAATGTGCCTCTAAACAACAGATATTTCCATTTTTTGCTCATTATTTTTTGAGTTGAAGTAGTTTAAAAGTTAAACAGTTAAACAGTTAATTTTGCGATAACTGTTTAACTTTACAACCTCTATAACTGTTTGACTCAAAACTAAAACTTTAACTTCTTCAAGTTATTCAAACTGATTTCAATTCCTTCTAAGGCAGGGCGTTTATAGTTTTCTAATTCAACAATAAAATATTTTGCACCTGATAATTTATCATTGAAAATCTGTTGAAAATTAATATCTCCTTCGCCAACTTCTACACTTACGTTTTTCACAGGGTCGTGATCTTTTACGTGAAAATGTGTGAAACGTCCTGGGTATTGTTTAAACCAATCTATCGGATTTTGATTAGCAAATTTTAACCAATATAAATCCATTTCAAATGTCACTAAACTTTTGTCAGTATTGTCCAACAAGGTTTTATACATTGTTACGCCATCGTATTCTTTAAATTCAAAATCGTGATTATGATAGCCAAACTTCATACCCATTGCCTTACAATGCTCTCCCGCTTTATTGAACATCTCAGCCATAAATTTTCCTTTGGAACGATCATTATTAACCATAAAAGGGGCAATTACGTACTTCTGACCTACTTTTTTAGCATCATCAGCCATTTTTTTAAAACCATCCGAAAGTTGTCCATTTGTATAATCCTTGCTGGTAATATTCCCATGAGCAGATGGCATTTTCAAGCCATTTCCTGCTAATATCTTGCTAAATTCATCCGTTGGAACACCAAAGAATTTACCATCAGTATAGCCAAAACCTTCCACTTGTTTGTAGCCCATCTTGGCTACTTTTACAAGTGTACCTTTGGCATCTTTGTTCATGTCTTCTTTGACAGACCAAAGTTGTACGCCAATGTTGCGAGGCGTTGATTTTTTGAGTCCTGCCCATAAATCATTACTTAATAATGAAAAACCAGCTACACCTAATGCACTGGTTTTAAGGAACTCACGTCGATTTTTTTGTTCGAATGACATTTTAATGAATATTATATGATTAACGATTTACTGATTCAATTCTCTTTCTATATTTTCAACAAATTCCACCGCCACTTCTTCGATAGCTGCAATTTGTTGATTGGTCAAAAGTTTAGAACGGATTAAGTTTTTAATTGATTTAAGCTTTTGATTAATCACTCCTTTTTCAATTCCTTCTTCCATTCCTTTACCCTTCCCTTGCTGCTAGCGGATGTCTGTTTCTAAATTATATACGATTGGCATGGTTTCCTAATTATTAATTGAAAATTACGCAAATTTGATAATACTTCCAACTGTCTTGCATATTTCCCAAACTGTAATGGCAAAGGTGCAATTTTATAAATTTTATCCAAGATTTGCTTTACTGCTTTTTTGGGAGTTATTCCATGAAAATCACCCAAAATTCCTAACATTATCTCTTCGGGTTGTGAAGACTCTAAGAATTTTTCAAACTTGAAATCTTGCATATTGATCAGCTTATATTTGAATGTAAATTCCTCAAATTCAAGTACTTCCACCATTACTAAATCTTTTTTCTTTTCTCCGATATAAATGACATACTGTTTGATTGGCAAATGATATTTACTCCATAAAAACGAATGATAAACATACATTCTATCAACCATATTCTTCTCGTCAGCAGTCTGAAATTTCAGATGTATAATTACCTTCAATAATTTTTAGTAAATCTGGTTCTCGCTCTATTGTAATTTGAATTTTGTCAGGTATTTCTTCTGAATTTTTAAATGTAATACCTAATAATTTTTCTGCTAATGGTAGTAAGATTTCTTCAATATTTTCTTTGAGAATCTTGTCATAGTGGTTTGCCTTTTTCTATATCTCTCTACGATTTTTAACAATATCAATTGCCGTAAAAATTGCGTGCAACATTGAAGATTCCGAAGCGGTATTTTTCCCTGCAATATCATACGCCGTTCCGTGGTCGGGTGAAGTACGAACTGCCGAAAGTCCTGCCGTGAAATTTACGCCATTTTCGAAAGAAATGTACTTGAATGGAATCAATCCTTGGTCGTGATACATCGCTAAGACAGCATCATAATGCTTAAATTGTGCCGCCCCAAAGAAGCCATCGGCAGGAAATGGTCCAAAAACTAAATTACCTTTCTTTTTAAATTGCTCTAAAACTGGCATAATCGTTGTCTTTTCTTCATCACCCAAAAGTCCGTCTTCACCAGCATGTGGATTTAATCCCAAAACAGCAATTTTAGGTTTCTGAATACCAAAATCTTGCTTTAGAGAGTTTAGCATCAAGGTTAATTTTTGGGTAATTTTCTCTTGATTAATGGCTCCCCGCACCTTTCCAACCGGAATATGACCCGTTACAACTCCTACTCGTAAGACATCCGAAACCAAAAACATCAATGATTCTTTCGCTTCCAAGGCTTCCGTAAAATATTCGGTATGCCCAGGAAATTTGAAGGTTTCTGATTGTATGTTGTGCTTATTAATTGGGGCGGTTACAAGAGCATCAATTGCCCCCGATTTTAAGTCTTCCGTAGCCCTTTGGAGGCACGCCAAAGCCCCTACACCTGCTTCTGGCGTAACTTTCCCAGGGATTACATCCGTTGCTTTATCATCAAAACAGGTAATAAGATTAGTAACTTTATGGTTGACTTGCTGGATTGAATTGATATTATTTAACGTCCAATCTTTCAAATCTAAGGCTTTGCGGTAAAACCCAAATACTCGTTGTGAGCCGTAAATAACGGGCGTACACATTTCTAATATTTTCTTATCAGTAAGTGCTTTTAAAATAACTTCTGGACCGATGCCATTATAATCGCCGAGAGTAATTCCTATAATTAGTTTTTGTTGTTCCACGTTTTCGTTAATTGTTATTCGTTAATTGTTATTCGTTCGAGAAATTTCCCTTTACATAGATCAAATAACCTTTTTATAATCTTTCTGCAATTTCATAAATAATGCTGAAACAAAAAAGGTTTGAGATAATCTGTACAAAATAGCAATTTGAAAAAATAGCAAATAACCCAAATAAAATTGTAATTTTCCAATATTACCAAATATTCGCAAGGTATTTGTGGAAATTACCCAATATTTTTTTGAATTTTACACAAAACATATACTTTTTATTCTAAACATGACTAACAGCTTATCTACTTCAATCTTGTTGATTGATAACTGTTAATTGATAACCGAAAAATGGCTCAATCTTACGTCCAAAAAATTAGTAGTATTCTCGTTGCCAATCGTGGCGAAATCGCTATCCGTGTAATGCGTGCCGCCTCAGAATTGG
>JAYVRF010000184.1:0-16239 GCA_043756925.1 Arcicella sp.
GTTTAATGATAACTGCATCAATCAAATTACCAAACTTAGCGGTAGGCTTTTCTAAAATATTGATAGCATTGGGATTGTAACTTCCTTTGTAACTACTACTGTAAACCCTGTAATAAGGAAAATAAGTAAATAATTTATCATAGATTCCCATTGGTGTAACACATTCGACAATATTATCAGAAGTCAATTTTGCCTCAACATCAATTCTATTAAAATCATTTTCTATGTTATTTGAACTCGAAAAACGAACCCATATTTTATCTGATGCAGGCAAAGAAATATTGGTTTTGATGGGTATTTTTATGGTTTCACCAGCACAATAAAAACTTTTTGGCAGATTCTCTGTTTTTATGCCCCCATTTACGCTAATGAGCGTTTTTTGTTTTCCAACACCCTCTCCACAACCTGTTGAAAAAGACTCTGTGAAATACTGAATCGTTTTTTCTGGAGTTAATGATAGGTTTATTGAGACCAATGAACTACCAGAAAAAGGTGAAGAAATCAATGTTCCATCATTCAATTTGGCATAATGTGGTCCCATTCCTCTGAAAAGAATAGAGATCGGAACTGATTCACCAAAACCAATGGATGTACTCGGTGAAGTAACTTCCACGCTTCCTATTTCAGATATAGAAACAGGATTGGAAAAGACAGGAGAAATTATCTGTGGTTCACTGGCTGAAATACTGACTCTGAATGTATTAGTTGAAACATTATTCGGAATAACTGCCGAGAGAATACCATCTTTATCAATGGCATCTAATTCATAATCAATCCTATCACCATTGACAAGTCGAATTTTAAATTTATTATTTTTGGATAATGGTTCAGACGAACTATACCCAACATTCAAGGCTGAACCATGACAAACGAACCCTGAAAGGATACTGTTTACATTAATGCCAATTTGATTGACCCTTATATTTACTTTTCCAGTTGAAGTACCTAATCCACAGACATTTGATATTTGCAAAATGGAATATTCGCCTGATTTAGAAGGATTAAGATAAAAGTTAGAAGAACTGCTTAAGTTTTTTATACTGGTACTATCACTCAATAATAAATCAACTGGCATTGTCCCTAATATTTTTCCTTGAACATTAACTAAATCATACGGATTCACATCTTTTATTTCTACGCTCAAAATCTCTATTGAAGGTAATATTTTCAAATCAATGGAACCATAAAGATTTCCTTCCACAGTTGGCAGAGAACTTACTATTCTGAAATAATATGAAGAAACATTGGCAGATGGCAACTGGTCCAATACAGTAGGTAGAGAGACTTTTAATGGACTTGCATCACCCTCAGTTTTAAGGTCAGTCCAAGTATTCTTCAAAATATTCCGATACTGAACCCTAAATTTATTCCCAGCCTTAAACGTCCCCTGCGTGGTGTAGCTCACAAAAATATCCGTACCTGCACACAAAGAACCTTCAATTTTTGAAATAGTAACGCCGTTCTGAGCATTGGAAAAAGATGAGAATAAGGTAAAAAAAAGAACAATTAGAGCGTAGTTTTTCAGCATGGTAGTAAAGTTTGAAATTGATGTAATTAATTGTTAAGCAAATATATAGAAATTCAGTAATTATTTCCATGTAAGATAAAATTTAACATTAGTTCCATTCATCAAATAATTCAAATTAATTCCCCCTTCCCCTCCAACTTCTTAAAGAAATCATACATTGGATTTACGTCAAATTTGATGAATTTTTGCCATAGTTTTATCGCTTTCGTTATCAACTGACTTTCAATCAAAAATCCATCGTGACCGTATAATGAATCCAACGATTGAAACGTGGAATCTGGAATATGTTTTGCTAAAAATGCCTGTTCGTTTATTGGAAACAAAGAATCTGACTTAATTCCCATCACCAAAGTCCTTGATTTTACTTGGGATAATGCCTGAATTGCTCCTCCCCTTCCACGCCCAACATCCTGCGAATCCATCACTTGCGAGAGCACATAATACGAAAAAGCATTAAATCGCTGTGCCAATTTTTCCCCTTGATAACGTTGATAAGTCATTGCCCTGTGCGACTTCCCCAAAGGTTCATCCCGTCGTGCTTGCGTAATACCGTAAGTTTCATAGTTTCGATACGAGATTAATGCCGTTGCTCTGGCTGCACTCATGCCTTTGAGTCCCGCCTGAGCGTTGCTTTCTACCCAAGTTGGATCAACTTCAATTGCCATTCTTTGGGATTCATTAAAAGCAATTCCCCAAGGTGAATGTTGGGCGTTGGTGGCGATAAGGATAAGATTTTCTATCAAATCAGGCTGAGAAATTGCCCATTCTACGCATTGTTGCCCCCCCAAAGAACCACCTATACAAGTAAAAATCTTTTCAATTCCCAAATATTCACGCAAAATATCAAAAGAATTGACAATATCTCGAATCGTAATTAAAGGGAAGTCGTGGTAGTACGGTTTCTCCGTTTCAGGATTTATCGAAAGTGGTCCAGTACTGCCATAATGAGACCCTAAAACGTTTACGCAAATAATAAAATGTTTATCGGGATCAAATAATTTTCCACGACCAATCAGCCCTTGCCACCAATCCTCCGCATCCTGCGAACCCGTGAAGGCATGGCACACCCACACCACATTTGAAGAGTTGGAATTGAGTTCGCCCAATGCTTGATAACTTAATTCAAGTTCGGGCAAAATACCTCCTGCTTCTAATGGGAAGGGAATTTTGTGTTTGTATGTAGTTGTGTTGTTCAATTTAATATTCCATTTCGATTTGTGTTCAAATCAATTACTCTATATTTGCATCGTAGTGCGTCTTGGACGTTGAGAAGGAGGAGATTCTACCGAATCGGCATCTACTCGTTGCATTTTGAAAGAGAACTAAAATTATTTTTGGTTCTCTTTTACTTTAAATATCCGCATCGAATGTAACGCAATCTTCTTTTTCCCTTCTATTATTTCCTTAATTATTATATACTTAATTATCAATTAACTTTTGAAATACAAATATATCTTTACCCAGCCTACTCGTACCATCGTAAAAGAATAAATCAGGGTAGCAAGGTCAATAAGTACTTGAATTTGTATTTTTGATTCTTCGTGGTTCATAATTATCTTATAACTTGACAGATTTGCAACCCAATTGCAAATCTGTCAAGGTTTTACATTTTCTTATACCTTTAACGCAATCTCAATATGCCCCAAGTGATGTTTTGCGTGCCAAACCGTCATATCAAGTGCTTGCGGAAGAGTGACATTTATTTGTCTAAACGGATGATAATAGGTTCGTCCGTAATCACTTACTGGAATATTCGAAAATACGTACGCATATCGTTTATGCGTACTTTCAATCATCTGCAAAGAGTCTTCAATCGGTGCTTTAGCAGAATCTGGCAAAGCCGAAAGAACATTTACATTACCTACGATACCTTCAGGGTTTTCCTCGGTCAGAGCCTGTTTGATTCTGATAAAATGCCACAGGTGCGTATCAGCTACGTGATGCACCAATTGGCGAATCGTCCAAGAACCTTCACGGTACGTTTTTTCTAAATTTTCTTCTGAAAGATGTTGCGTCAATTCCCTGTATGTCAAGGCATAAGCTAAAATATCAGCTATATTTTGCTCAATTTCTTCTGATGAATAATGATCTTTTGAAGCCCATTTTCCTACGGGGTACTGGATTTGTTCGAGTGTCATACGATAGTTTTTTACTTCAAAATTGAACATTGAGAATAAATTGTTTTTGAATTTTCAATAAACAATTTCAAATGTTCAAGTATTTTTATACCTTAAACCTGACGAATAATTAACAGTAAAAAAGACTGGAATTGGATCGTAATTGGTTTATATTTCCCGAGATAATGATTGGTGATTGGTGATTGGTGATTGGTTCGGACTGAACACTAATCACTAATGACTAATAACTAACAACTAAACACAGGTAGGAATTAGCACCTTGCCTTTACGGTTTGGTAGGTTGCCAGAAGTTCATTGAGCCTATTCTCTCCCTTCTTCTTTATAAATCAGATTACCAAATGAGAGTGAAACCTCTCGTAGGAAAATTGATTTGATACTGCAAAGTAAAACGTGGAAAATTTAAAATGCAAGTTTTATTTGCAAAACAAGATTCCCGTTGGTTTGAATTTCAATTTCAAATACTTAGAAAATAATAGTTCATCAAAAAAATTACAATTTCAATCAATATACTTTGTTCAAACTTTAAATTTTGTCGTTTCGTGGTTCAACTCCGCTCCAAATTTTTCTGCCCAAAAAATCTTAGAAACATTACGCTTCTTGTGTAATTTACTAACAAAACTTGCCACCTTTAATAAGCCCGAATTTAACCACCAGCAAACTGATGAACCACAAAAGCGATCATAAATTTCTTAAAAATACCTCTCTATTCGGTGGATTAGGCTTTGCTAATTTTAGTGAAAGTTCAACCACTATTTTTCCATCGAAAATCAAAACGGTGAACTTATTGTAACTTCTCACGAAAAAGGACAAGTTGTAAAACCACTTGATGTCGTCATAATCATAGTAAATGGACGAAAAGAAGACAGGAATTACTACAATCAAGAAGCTCGAAACCTACAAGAACGCTTAGATAAATTGACTTGGAACGGTCGTCGTTACGTACATTTTATGCCCGAAGACCCACAATTTTTTACCAAAAGAAACATCGGAAAACCAAAACCGAAGAACAAGTTTCTTTGTCAAATGCTTATGCCCTAAACCGAGGAATTTTGAATGAATATCAGAAAATCAGTGGTGAAATGCCTAAAACTTCAGTAATTGGATGGTATAATATTTACCCGCCCTTTGAACATAGTTTTTAGTAAGATGGTGAGTTATGGGAATGATAGAAATTTCAGAATATTTAGTTTTCCCAGTTGATAATTTAGGCGTGAATAGAATTGAGATAAATTTCTAATATAAAAGGTAATTCTTGCAAACTACCTTTTATATTTTAGGCAAAATAATACATGATCCAAACCATCGTTCCCGTCAAAATTCCTGCATAAAAAATGTCTGATTGATAAAATGGCAAATCCGACTTTTCTTTTTTATAATACCACACAAAAAGACCTAATGTAAGCAGTGAAGCTGGAAATGCTCCTAATTGTGGGGTAATTACTGAAAATATTACCAATATAAAAACTGGTAATTGAAGAACAGTAAATCTTACGATTGCTCCAAAAATTCCTGCTACTGAAACGGTTAAATCTTGCAATTTTCCCTCCTCTTTTTTGGTATTCAACAACTTACTCAGCATAACAATAAGAATTGATCCAAGAACAAAAATCAAGAAAACTCGGTACAGGAAATTGAATTCTTCTCCGAAGGTTTCCTTTATCCAATCGTAATGTACCAATACATTTTCGTACAAAAAATCACAGCCCAATCCAATAATTGGCGAGCAAACCAGAACGATTACCGCCGCTGTCGGATTGGTTTTTTTCCATAAAATTCCCCAGAAAAATACAATTACTAATCCTGGTTTTATGTAAGAAGTTTGTTTGGCTAAGGTAATAAAAAAGTTATCCGAAGATGATGGATTGTAGGTAGTATTTGCCAGAAATGTTGCTAAAATACACATCAAAATTACAAAGCCTTGTCCGAACCTAACCGTCTGTTTATCAGTAGCTTGCGGATTAATATACTTCCTAAAAACATCAAAAGCCATCATGGTTGAAACAGAGTTCATCATCGAATAAATGGCGGAGAAAATGGCACAAATTAGTCCCGCTAAAATCAATCCTACGAAGCCATAACCCACAGGAACAACGGTTTTCATTAGCGTGAGAAAAGTGTCATCGGGTTTCACCGCATCAATGCCAAAACGGTTTTTGAAAATATAAAAAGCGGCAGTTCCAATAGCAATTGAAAAGAAAGGAATTAATAATTTCAAGAAACCCGCCGCCACGATTCCAAGACGTGCATCTCGGTCGGTTTGGGCGGCTAAAACTCGTTGAACTTGATATTGATTGGTTGTCCAGTAAAATAAATTCAGAATTGTTAAACCCGTAAAAATACCCAACCACGGCAATGTGGAGTGATTGGTGGGAAGATACAGATGCATTTTATTTGCCTGTTCGTGGTCAATTTTCAGAAGTCCCGACAACCCGTTGATTTCGGGTTGCATATACGTAAGCGTTCCCATTAAAACGAGTGAAAGAATCATCACAACCGTGAGAATATTATCCGCAATTACAACCGATTCCATACCGCCAAAAACGGTAAAAAGTGCTGTTACTGAGGCAATTAGAATGATTCCTTGTAGATAAGTAAGTTCAAAACTTGTGCCTTGAAAAAGCAATCCCAACGTCCTGCTACCAATATAAAATCCGCCGATTAATTGAATCATAATGAAGACAATCATCAAAATCATGTACGCCAAACGTGCCTGTGAATTATAACGACTTTCGAGGAATTGCGAGAGCGTAAAAAACTGTTTTTTTCGGTAAATTGGAATGAAAATATACGCCAAAACCAAGATGGCGGGAATTGCCCAGATTTCGTAGTGACTTTGGGCAAAACCGATGGAATAACCCACGCCCATCATGCCAATAATTTGTTGAGCGTGAATATTTGTCCCAAAAATTGAACCCGCCACCGAGTACCATTTCAGCGAACGTCCTGCCATAAAATAGTCCTCCGAATTCTTCTTTTTGAAACTGGAATACATACTGGAAATGACTAAAAAAAGGATAAGAAGAACGACAACAACAAGGTCGATTGTGGATAGTGATTGAAGCATAAAATTTTATAACTTATTGAAAATCAGATATTTACTTTCCTTTAAAATGATACCCTAAACCCAACCAAGCCCTAAATTGCCCTGCTGCACCGTCATATTGCACATAAGGACTCAACTCAAAATTAATGCTTACTTTTGGGGCTTTTTCAAAAGGATAAGCACGAATGCCAAAACTACCAAAGTATCCATTTACAAGTCTTCTATCATCCGCAATTGCTCCAACGATTCCCAAGTTTGCACCACCACCTACGTAAAAATTGGCATTGCGAGCATAGCCTAAGTTTACCATCAATGCTGGTTCGGTATTCAAAGATGAAATAAACGAATTCATCTGAAATCGAAAATCCATCCAAACTGCTTTTGAGGGATTTGTGGCGATTGACAATTGTTGAGCATTACCGAAAGGATAATAGCTAATTGCCTGAGCCTTAGCATTTTGAGTAAATGAAAAAATAAAAAAAACAATAAAAATATACTTAAAATGCTTCATAATATTTGATGGATATGTGTTTTTATTAACGAAAGTAGGTAATATTTTCTAAAATCCCATTTCGTTTAAGGCTGCTTTTGCTTTATTATCAACTGAATTTTTATATTCGTGTTTTTTGTAGGAAATCGCACTTTCAAAATAGCTTTTGCCTTCATTTTTTCATTCTTTGATTGGTAAATGTAACCCAATTGTAAGGCGGAACTTGCCCCAAATGACCAGTTTTGATTCTCAGAAAGAACAATTGCACGTTCAAAAAACGTAATGGATTGTGGAAAATTATTCATTTTTTGCAAAATTCTTCCCTTACGATAATTGAATTCAGTACAATCTGAAATTTGGTCAAAACTGTTCTCCGAATAAGCATTTAAGAATTCCAAAGCCTTTTCATAATATCCTCCATCAAAGGCTAATCGGGCTTTCATTAATACTTTTTGGGAGGTTAGATTCAGTGATTTTTTGTTTAAATAATTTTCTGAAAATTTAGTTGCCGCTTTGTCAGATTCTACAATAACTGAACCCACCATTTTGATTTTTTCTAAATACTGAATACCTTTAACTTCCTCATTATTAAGCCAGTAACAAAGAAATAGTTTAAAATAAGTGTCTTTTAGAAAGTTGAAACCTTTATATTTTATCAGAAAATTCTGATAGAACTTCAACGCTGTTTGACATTGTCCTTTTTGCAAATAAATCTCGGCTTTAAGGTATTCTAAAAAAGGAAAAGAAAGATGACTTTTATCCATTTTTCGGTTGTCCATAATCGTAAGAGCAGCTTCACTTTTTCCTTCTTTCATCAATGTTGTTATTCCAAAAAAAGTGAAAAGTTGATTGTCTGGATTTTGCTGGATAAATGTCTGAAAATCAGTGAGTTTCTTGGGTGTAAATTTCAAAATATAGGCATGAATTAAGTAGTCAATCAATTGAGCTTCACTACTGTACATGGAGTCTTTTTTAATAACATTTTGAAGTTCCGTAAGTCCTTTTTTGATGTTGCCTTTTAGTCCCAATAGTGTGGCGACCCACTGATAATTTTCGGGCGTTGAACCAATCAAAATGTGAAGTAAACCTAAGGACTTTTGATTTGGCAGAAAACCTGGAAATTCTTTGGCGTTGGCTTCCAATAATTTATAGGCTTTAATAATTTCCCAAGACCCTTTAATTTCATACCCAAATTTCAACTTCACGAAGGCAGTATGAAGACGTACTTCCGCTTGCAGGAAACGATTATAAGGTGATTCTTTATCTAATTTTTCAAGATACGCAATCCTACTAATCTGATTATCAATAAATTGTGAGTAAAAACCTTTTTCTTCATTAATTAATAATTGAATTAAATCTGCATAACTTTTCAAGTAAACCTTTACGCCATTATTCGTTTTATCATTCTCTAAAATTGTTCTGCCCACGCTCAAATTCGTCTTAATTATCTCTGAATAAGCCTTTTGCATAGTCGGATTCATATCAAAATCGGAGGCTTTTATACTTAGAGAAATTAGGGTCAGTAGGAATATGAGGAAGGTTTCTTGCATTAAGTTTCTTGGTAGGACTGGTTTCCAACCCGTTTTTCAATCCAAAGACGGGTTGGAAACCAGTCCTACTTTTATACCCGAAGTTCCCCAAAAGTCAAAGGCGTTTTGGGGATTTCTTTGGGCGTTCTGCCTTGTTCTACGGATAGTTTTATGGTATTAAGTTGTGGTAAAATTAACTGTCCAAACAACTCACATTCTTCAATTAAAGGATAACCAGACAGCACAAATGAGCGAATACCCATATCCATATAACGATTCAATTTTTCAATAATTTGTTCGGGCGTACCCACAATGGCGGCTCCACAACCCGACCTCGCCCGACCAATTCCCGTCCAAAGCATGGGTTCCACAAAGTCATCTTCATCCGCATTTTTTCTGAATTCGTCCTGACGTAAAACTCCCGCCGATTTTGAATCTTGGGTTCGGTGTTTGAGTTTTTCAGCGATTTCAGCATCAAATCTTGACATTAAAGTTTTAGTATATGCTTTTGCCTCTTCTTCTGTTTCACGCACAATTACGTGAACTCGCAAGCCAAAATCTATTGTCCTACCGTGTTTGGCAGCTCTTTCTGACATTTCTTGCATCGTGGCATAAATACTTTCTTCGGGTTCGGGCCACATCAAAAATACATCACAATATTTTGCACAAATCTCTTTTGAACCAGGAGAAATTCCTCCAAAATATAATAATGGACCTCCATTTTGTTGGTAAGGTTTCACGGGATCAACTTTCATTTTGAATTGATAAATTTCACCCTGAAAATCAATTTCGTCCTGCGTCCATGCTTGTTTCAAAATCTCAATAACTTCCTCACAACGTTTATAACGCATTTCATGGTCTTCTTTAAGTCCTGGCAAATCTGAATTAATGATATTTATCGTCAATCTTCCTTCCAAAATATGGTCGAGCGTTGCCAAATGACGAGCCAACATTGGCGGATGAATTTCCCCCGTGCGAATTGCCGCAAGCATATTGATATTTTTGACCTGCGTTGCCATCGCCGAAGCAAAAGGTAAAACTTCCTGCCCGATTACGTAAGAAGTTGGCAATAAAATATTTTGAAAGCCTTGAGCATCAGCCGTTTTGATAATGTCGGAACAATGAGCAAAATTACTTCTTCGGCCTGGGTCAATTGTGCCTAAAAACTGGGTGTCTCCACCACATAAATCATCAAACCAAGCAACTTCACAAGCTCTTTTTGTGGTTCTAATTGGGACTGTTTTAAACGTATGATTAATCATTTTCAAAGAGAATTTAAACAGATAAGGCTGTTTGTACTATAAAGTCATCACAAAATTTGCTTCATAACTTAAAATTAGGCTATTTTTACTCTAACATTTCAATCTTATTTAAAAACCTTATGAAATTATATAAAACAAGTTTGGGAATCATCATTGAGACATTCGAAAAATTTTATCTTTCTGATAATACAAATTGGGGTGCGTATATTAATCAAGATAATCTTTTTGAAGCCATAACCGTTGATATTCAATCACTTAATGAAATTTCATGGCATTATGAGGGTATTCTTGCACCCATCGAAAACCAAGAAATTTGGGCTTCGGGTGTAACTTATTTGCGTAGTCGTGAAGCACGGATGGACGAGTCGCATAATTCGGGTGGGGCGGATTTCTATGCCAAAGTTTATGAGGCAGAACGCCCCGAATTATTCTTTAAATCAACTGCGGCTCGTTGTGTAGGTACGGGCGAAAAAGTACGGATTCGCAAAGACTCAACATGGAACGTTCCAGAACCAGAATTAACTCTGTTCATCAATCATGGTGGTAAAATTGTGGGTTATACGATTGGAAATGATATGTCGTCAAGGGATATTGAGGGCGAAAATCCATTGTATCTACCCCAAGCTAAAAGTTATGACAAAGCGGCTGCCATTGGTCCATGTTTGTTTGTTCCGAAAGAAGAAATCAGTTCAGAAACTAACATTTCAATTGAGATTTTACGTAATGGAAAATCAATGTTTTCGGGAAATATTGCCATTAATAGAATGAAGAGAAAATTAGCGGATTTGGCTCATTATTTATTCAGAGAAATGTCGTTTCCAAACGGGGTATTTTTGATGACTGGAACGGGAATTGTGCCTGATAATGACTTTACGTTATTGAGTGGCGATGTCGTAAATATTACGATTGAGGGAATTGGGACTCTGAGTAATGAGGTTGAATAAAATTAGTTGTAAGGTGAAAAGTGGTAAGGCATTTTACAGATGTCTTGTCACTTTACCAACCTGACGACTTAAAGACTTACTACTTTTTAAAACATCTCTTTCAAACCTCCCCAAAGTGCTTTTTTCTTTGGAATATCGTTTTGAATATCTGATAATGAATTTGAATAAATGAACTTAATGCCTTGATTTTCGTGGATTTGATAAGGAATTAATTTCACGTCAAGACTCACTTTTGATAAATCAATTCCAAATGTAATTACTTGATTTACAGATTTTTGCGTGAATATTTGACTTAAATTTACCTTCTGATTTTTGACTAATTCAATAATGTCAACCGATTGCAAATCTAATTTTACTGCCCCCAAAATTTTTCCTAAAAGTTCGCTGTCAATTGGATTTAGACTGGTTACTAAAATGATGACTTTTTGCTTTGGTTGGTAATATTGGATTGATTTCACTTGTTCGATGATTTTAACTTGTTCGGTGTCTTTACCGACTGTCATAAATTCATTCTTCAACAAATAAATATTTTCTCCCACAAAAAGTTGTTGTAAAGCGGTTGTATTCTTTTCTATGTACATATTGTTATGATAAACTAACTGGAACAAATGCCAAAACTGCCAAAATATTTTTTTCGGTTATTTCTGGAATGTCTTCAAAATTTCTGCATGGCACATTCCTTTTGAAAGCCACCCAAAATATCTCCAACCGTGATTCTCATACCTCGAATACAAGGGTTTCCACCTCTTTTCCCAAGTTCAACCGTAATAATTTCTCTGTAATCTACCGTAACTTTATAATTTAATTGATGAGCAAATATACAAATTTGTTTCCTACTTCATAATAACATACGTGCTCAGCATTTTAACAAAAACTTTTCCAAAAATGCCAAACAATGTTCGGATTCTTCGACCATTCCCATGTGAGCAACATTATCCAAAATTGAAGACGAAAAGAACTTCGGCATCATGATTTGAGATTTGGAATCTGCGGGTGAAACGCTCTTATCTCTTTCACCGATAATAAACATTACTGGAACTCGTAGAACCTTCAAAATTAATCGTCTATCTGGACGATCACGAATGGCTTGCATACCCGCAATTAATGCTTCTGGTGGAAATTGAGAAGCATATTCAATGTGTTTCTCAATAGTTTCGGGGTGCAATTTTGCGAATTCTTCGGCGTATAAAGCTGGTGTTGAAACACGAATAAATACGGCTGAACCACTCTTTTTTATCGTCTCAATAATTTTGCTTCTTGCTTCCTTTTTTTCTTCCGAATCTGCAAAAGAAGTGGAGTGAAAAAGTCCAAATCCTGACAACATTTGAGGGTATTTTTCGGCAAAAGCTAAAGCAATGTAGCCGCCCATTGAGTGACCAATAACGGCACATTTTCCAACCCCTTTTTCCACGAGTTCATCATGAACAAAGGCTGCATAATCATCCATCGTTTTTAGATGACTCAATCTGGAATATTCGGGAAGAATAACGGTATATTCTTTTTTTAAAACTGTGTCGTAATCATTCCAAATGGAAGAATCTTCACCAAATCCGTGTAATAAAACGACTGTCTTTTTCATAGTTTTGAAGGTATTTTGTTAAATTTAGAGTCCAATATTTGACCAATCTCTAAGGCTTTATTTTTCATAAATGTAGCATTTTCGCCCGCAAAGAGCATATCTATTGTTGAAAACCAATGCGAAAGCCAATGCTCAAAACGTTCAGTGGTGAGTCCATGTTTTTGATTCGCCTCGGCGTGTGTCCACATCATTCCACCTGCGTATGAACCCGTTTGGAACAACCAATTTTCCCAAAAATTAACGGCACGAATTATGTGTTTATTCCATTCTTCTTGGGGCATTTCAAAGATAGTCGTTAAAAGCGGGTCTTTATGGACATTTTCATAGAAGATTTTGACCAATTTTTCTATGTCTGTTCTGTTATTTATATCTTGCATTTTATTAGATTTTTAATCAAGTTTGGCTTTAAGTAGTATAAAAAATATAGTTAAAACCAAATTTAACTTTTACTGCCTTTCAACTTCAAATAATACCCCCCAAAACAAACCAACATTCCCCCAAAGAAAATCATTCCTAAATCTTGATTATAATACACAATTGCCACTATGCAAACCATTGATAAAACGAAAGCGATAAGTGGAAAAAGCGGATAAAAAGGAGCTTTGAAGGGACGTTCGAGATTTGGTTCTTTTTTACGTAAAACAATCAAACTTAACATACTAATTCCGTACATAATTACTGCCCCTAAAACTGAAAGAATAATAATTTGGATAGTTGTTCCAGTAAAGATTGCCACGAAGCCAACAAGTCCTCCCACAATCAAAGCCCAATGCGGTGTTTGGAATTTTTCGTTTATAACACTCAAAAAATCAGGTAGATAGCCCGCCCGTGCGAGTGCATAAATTTGTCGGGAGTAACTAATTGTATTGCAGTGAAAGGACGCAATCAGTCCAAAAAGCCCCATACTGGCAAAGAGTTTAGCTAAGTAACTCTCTCTTCCCAAAGCCATAGAAAGCGTTTCGGGAAGTGGATAATCAATGTTGCTCAACGTTCGCCAATCGCCCACGCCCGCACTCAAAATCGTGATTCCCAAAGCTAAAATAACCAACGTAATAATGCCCGAAATATAGGCTTTTGGAATGGTAGTTTTTGGGTTTTTAACTTCTTCTGCAACCATTGCCACGCCCTCAATTGCCACAAAAAACCAAACCGCAAAAGGGATTCCCGCAAAGATTCCATCAAAAGTTAAAGTAGGAGGATTGTGAGCCATAAAATTCTCCATTTTGAAGTACGGGAAAATTACTGCCATGAAAATTACCAATTCTAAAACTGACAAAATAGTTACCACTAACGAAAAACGGGCAGATTCTTTTACGCCTAAAATATTGATGGTAATAAAAACAAAATATGTCCCAATTGCCACGGGTATTTCTGGAATATCATTATTAAGAAAATGAATATAACTTCCCAAAGCATAAGCAATTGCGGGCGGAGCGAGTAAAAAATCAACTAACGTAGCAAAGCCAGCAATGAATCCTCCTAACGAACCAAAGGCACGACTGGCATATTCAAAAGCACCTCCCGCATCAGGAATTGCGGTGGTTAATTCGGTGTAGGAAAAGATGAAAGTTACGTACATAACGGTTACGAGCAAAGTCGAAACCAAAAAACCAATCGTCCCCGAAGTTGCCCAACCATAATTCCAACCAAAATATTCACCCGAAATTACCAATCCCACGGCAATTGACCAGAGTTGATAAGTATTGATTACTTTTTTGAGTTGCGTCATTACTAATTTCTATAAATGCTTTCAACAAAAGTAAACCTTCAAGATTTTTTAGCCAAGAATTTGCAGATTAATATTATCCGCAATAGCTTTGATAATAAGTCGTAAGTTGAATTAATTTCAGTTTATCAACCCAAACTTAGAGACTTATCACTTATTACTTAAAATTAATGTAGGTTCAATCCGTTTAAACCCATAAGCTAAAACTTAAAGACTTACAACTTACCACTTAAAGACTTAAATAAATGACAAATATTGACTGGTTGGTTTTAATACTTACTTTGGGGGGAATTGTAGGTTTCGGATTCTGGAAAGGGCGAGTTTCAAAGCAAAATATTGAGGGATTTTTATTGGCAGACCGACAAATGCCTTGGTATCACGTTACCCTTTCGGTGATGGCAACTCAAGCGAGTGCCATCACGTTTTTGTCGGCACCAGGACAGGCTTACACGGACGGAATGCGATTTGTTCAGTTCTATTTTGGGCTTCCTTTGGCGATGATTGTGCTATCAATTACGTTCGTTCCGATGTTCAATAAAATGAAAATCTATACGGCGTATGAATTTTTGGAAGGACGTTTCGACTTGAAAACCAGGACGTTAACTTCATTTCTCTTCCTAATCCCTCGTGCATTATCTACGGGCGTAACCATTGCGGCTCCTTCCATTATTCTCTCCGCAATTCTCGGGTGGAATTTGTACTGGACAAATATTCTCACGGGAACGGTCGTAACAGTTTACTGTATGTTTGGCGGTTCAAAAACCATTTCTTACACTCAATTGCAACAAATGTTTGTGGTTTTAATTGGAATGTTTTTGGCGGGATACATGGTCGTACATTTATTACCTACTGAAATGGGGTTTGTTGATACCTTGAAAGTGGCTGGTAAAATGGGCAAAATGAACGTGATTGATTGGAAATTTGACTTAAATAATCGCTACAATGTATGGTCTGGATTGATTGGGGGCTTCTTCTTACAACTCTCTTATTTTGGAACCGACCAATCGCAAGTTGGGCGTTATCTTTCGGGCGAATCAGTAGGTGAAAGTCGCTTGGGATTGTTGATGAATGGCATCTTCAAAATCCCGATGCAGTTTTTGATTTTGTTAGTAGGCGTACTGGTTTTTGTGTTTTACCAATTCCACGAAGCTCCCTTATTTTTCAATAAAACGGAATTGACAAAAATTGAACAAACAACTGAATATCAGGAGATTACCAAGAAAAATACTGTCATTTTTGCTCAGAAGAAAGAAGCAGTGGAAGGACTTTCAATTGCCTTGAAATCGGGAAATGAAACTGCCATTAATATTGAGAAAAATAAGGTTCAAGAAGCTGATAAACAAGCAAATGATTTACGGTCAGCAGTTAAAGATTTAATTAAAAAAACGGATAAAAATGCCGATATAAACGATACGAATTATATTTTTTTATCCTTCGTAACCAAGTATTTGCCACAGGGTTTGGTGGGATTGTTGATTGCCGTAATTCTGTTGGCTTCGATGGGTTCAATGGCTTCGGCTTTCAGTTCTTTGACTTCCTCAACGATTGTGGATATTTACCAACGAATTCTGCATCCAATTGATACCGAAAAGCATTACTTAAATGCTTCAAAAATCTCAACTTTGTGTTGGGGGATTTTCTGTATTATCGTTGCTCAATTTACGGCAAATATTGGAAGTTTGATTGAAGCCGTAAATATCTTAGGTTCATGGTTTTACGGAACAATTTTGGGGGTATTTTTGGTAGCTTTTTACTTCAAATCTATCAAAAGTAATGCCGTATTTTTGGCAGCCATCATTGCCGAAGTAGTTGTTATTTATGCGTGGTGGATAGATTTAACCGCTTTTTTGTGGTTGAATTTGATTGGATGTGTAGCGGTGATTGTATTGGCAGGAATGTTAAATATGATTTTTAGAAAAGATTTGAGGTAATTTAGAACTCTCTATTGGAAATATTATTATTGTTTTACGGAATTATGCACTATTTGGCGGAATCTTCTT
>JAYVRF010000185.1:0-16030 GCA_043756925.1 Arcicella sp.
GCAACGTTGAGTTATCTCAACTATTTCTATTTTTTACCACGATTTCTAAAAAATCAAAAATTTTGGCGATACTTCATTGAATTTGTCATTCCTTTTGTCGTGTTGGTTACAGCGTTGATTTATTTTAAACGATACCTATATTCTGATGAAGATGAATCACGTCACAAGGGTTTCTTATATAGTACCAAATTTTTCGTACAAGCTTATTTAAGCTCCCTTTTTATCGTAATTTTCGTGGGAATGTTGCGTTTTGCCGAAGACTGGTTTGAATTGGAAGCCAAACGAAAGGAAATAGAGAATGAGAAACTAATGGCGGAATTACGTTTCTTGAAAGCTCAAATTAATCCTCATTTTCTGTTCAATACCCTCAATAATTTATACTATTTAGCTTTTACCAATTCGCCTAATACCACCGAAGTTATTGCCAAACTCTCGCAGATGATGCGGTACATGATTTACGATTCAAATCATGCAACCGTGCCAATGAGCAAGGAAATTGAGTACATGGAAAATTATATTAGCTTGGAAAAATTACGTTTGAATAATCAAATTCCGATTAATTTTGAAGTGAAAGGAAATACCGAAGCACTAATGATTGTACCTTTAATTTTTATTACTTTTCTGGAAAATGCTTTCAAACACGGAGTCAGTAATAATTCAGAAAATGCTTGGGTAAACATTTTTATCATGGTGGAGGGAAAACAATGTGTCTATCGAGTAGAAAATTCTAAAATTCCAAAGAACACTAATAACGAAGAGAAATCAGGCATTGGTTTGCAAAATTTACAGCGTAGATTAGCCCTAAGTTACCCCAATAATTATGAACTAAAAGTAGAAGATGAAATCGATAAATATTCTGTGGAATTAATCATCAATTTGCCATGAAAATAACTTGTTTAATTGTTGAAGATGAACCTCTGGCTCGTAATCTGATGATTGCTTACGTGGAAAAAGTACCGTATTTACAACTGCTCAAAGCCTGTTCCAATCCATTGGATGCCATTGATTTTTTAAGGGATAATGCGGTTGATTTACTTTTTTTGGACGTACAAATGCCTGAAATTACGGGCATCACGTTGTTGAAAGTTTTACGAAAAAAGCCCTTCGTGATTCTCACCACGGCATATTCAGAGTACGCCCTCGAAGGTTATGAGTTAGATATTTTGGATTATCTGCTCAAACCCATCACCTTTGAAAGATTTTTGAAAGCCGTTGAAAAAGCCAACCAACGCATGAATATCTTCACAATAAATCCAACTGAAATAGTAGTTTCTGAAAAAACTGAACCCAAACAAAATTTCATTTTTGTAAAAGACGGCACGAAGCAAATAAAAGTTCGGTTGAGTGATATTTTGTACATTGAATCTCTGAAAGATTACGTCAGAATTTATACTAAAACCCAAAAAATAGTTTCCCTTCTGACTATGAAGTCATTAGAAGCCCAATTGCCCGAAACAGAATTTATCCGTATTCATAACTCCTTCATTGTATCTTTTGAAGCCATTGATGCCATTGATAAAGAAAAAGTGCAGATAGGGGAGACTTTTTTACCTGTGAGTGATACGTATAAAAAGAGTTTTAAGGAATTTATTGACGGGGGGAATTTGAGAAAAAGTGTGTAGCGATAAGCGTGTTGGAGTAAAGCATTTTTGTTGAATTATAGATTATCAAAAAAAATAGCTTAATCTATATAAAAAAGTATAGATTAAGCTGAAAGTGATTTATAATGCTTAATAAATTCATGAAAATGGAAAGTATAATTGGTGAAAATTTTGAACTGATTATGGATAAAACAATGGCAGAAAATTTAAGAAATAAGCGTTCTGTTTTCAATTATCACACAAAAAATAAAAGGCATATTTTCAATAATTTTATCACGACTTATGGACACAAACCTAATAGTTACAGCATTCAGCATATAGACCACTCTATTACGATGGATGTCCTTTTGAGGCGTGATTGAAACCGCACACGAGACTAAAAAAGCCTCAAAAATGACTTGGAGCTATACGGAAGACCTTTTGAACAAATCAGTGAAGGAGGGAATCCTACATAAAAAGTGTGAATAATAGAAGTTATTAGGAAAATTGTGTAAGGCTTTTGCAGATAAATAAAAATACCTTTTGAGTTGCCCATTCCCAAAAATCCCTCTCCCAATGATGCTGCCGCAGTCCAAGAATTGCTCGGTGGTAAATTCGGGGAGATGTCAACGCTGATGAACTACACGTATCAGTCATTTAATTTCAGAGGTAGGAATAAATTGCGACCTTTCTATGACTTGATTTGCAGTATTGCGGGTGAGGAATATGGACACATTGAAGTGGTTTCATATACCATCAATTTACTTTTGACGGGAGCAAGCAAACGTGGAATGTTACCACCAGTTGCACCCTTGGCGGACAACGTACATAATCGCAACACAAAGCATTTTATTGCCAGTGGACAAGCGGCACTGCCGATGGATTCGCACGGTGAATTTTGGACGGGAACAAATGTTTTTAGTAGTGGAAATTTAAAGTTGGATTTGTTGCATAATTTCTTTTTAGAGATGGATGCCAGAGCCAACAAAATGCGAGTTTATTCGATGGTTGAAGACCCAACGGCTCGACAAATGGTTGGTTATCTGTAAGTTAGAGGTGGACTTCATGCCGTGGCATATTCATTACTCAGGAAATTTGCTCTTATCTAACCCAGGAATGATTTTAAGGGCATTTTTGTAGTAAACTTTCTTTAAAATTGCATCCGAAAGTCCGATGCCATACATCCTCCAAAAGGCGTGATATTTTTTGTGGTAAGGAAAATATTCGTCCTCCGTTTCCAACACTCTAAAGTAGGTTTCGTACTCATCTGGTACGTAGGAATCTTTACCAAACAAAACCTTATCCTGTCGTTTTTCAAAGAATTTCTTAGCTGCTCTCGGTTGGCGACCCAACTCCGCAATCACCGCTCCAATTTCAACGTACATATTTGGAAAAACGTCCATCAAACTATCTAATTTTGCGAGATTGTTTGGATACCAACCCATGTGTGCGTTAATGAAAATAGTCTTCGGGTGTTTTCTAAAAATATTGTGCTGTTGTGCAATCAATTGCTCCCACGAAAAATCCCCTTTACTCGTTTCTCTTTTACGCCCTTTGTGCGTTTTCAATTCCAACCAACGTTCATTATACGAGTCCACTGGTTGCCAAAAAGGGGCAGGGTCAGCGGTGTGAATGATTACTGGAATACCTAATTCGCCACATTTTGCCCAAATCGGGTCAATTCTTGGGTCATCAACGGGTACTAATTTTTCTTTATCTTTTACACTAAAACCAAGATTTTTATAAATCTTTAAACCTTTCGCTCCGTGATTTTTTACGTCATCGGTAAGTTTTGCAACCGCCTTTTCTGTCCAACCCGCTTCGTCCATTTTCGAGAAATCTACATTGGTAAAAATGGCAAAACGATTTGGGAAATTCTTTTGCGTAAGTTCAATTTGATTATAAAGTGTAGCATTGCTTTTGGCTTCGTCATTTGCTCCGCCTCTGCCACTCAAATTCACCAAAAGTCCCATGTTGAGTTTGTCCATTCCTTCCACTAATTTCGCCACTTTTTCCTGACTATCCATTTCCCACTGATGATTATGGACATCAATAAACGGAAATTTAGAGCGTTTGAGTGCGTGTTGAGGCGTTACCAAAGTGGATTTTGGTTCGTATTCCTCAAAAGTAACTTTGCCATCATTGTCCCCAATCTTAACATTTTGAGCGTGAAGGACTTGGTTGATAATAGTGATAAAAAGCAATGAACAAAACAGTGATTTTTTCATTTGTGAAATGTGGATTTGTGATGAAGTAATTTCAAAAGTAAAGATAGGGAGGAATTAAATACTTAGTTCAGAATTGGGGATTTGTTGTTAAATTTACTTTGTAATAATGTAAACTACAAACCAATGGAAGCCGTAAATTTTGAGCAATTTGATGTCAATATTCTTCAAGAATTAGTCACGATGAAAATGCCTTTTGGCAAGTATAAAGGGCGTATTTTGTGCGATTTACCAGAACCATACCTCGTCTGGTTTTATAATCAAAGCTTCCCAAAAGGTCGTCTGGGAATGCTTTTGGAGACTTTATATGAGATTAAATTGAATGGATTGGAGTATTTGTTAAAGCCTTTGAAAGGATGAATTACCTCAACAATTTCTTCTAAGACTCTGGGTCGGGCAAAATGTTTTTTAAATGCTCAGGTAGTTGTTTGCTCAATTGATAAACTGCCACACCCATTGGATTAGAGATTTTTTGGAACGCATATTCAACCGTCCAATGATTTTCTACGGTCTTTTTGATGTAAAAAAGCCGTTGATTCCAGTCTTTACATTTATTCAAGAGGACAATATGTTGCGTGAAACCTACTCCGAAAAATAGTTCGGGGGTAAGACCTCCCATTTCTGCAGTCAATAACTGCAGAAATGTATCATTATGATTATCAATACTTTGCATTTATGCCGTTAATAAATGCAGAAATGAAACACCTAAATATTCCTTAGAAAATTGAATCATGTTCATCATATTTCTATAAGAAAATCCCTTTAATCCAGGCAATTCTTTTGCAAATTATCCTCTATTTGCTCAATGACTTTTGTACCCCATTTTTCGGAAGCGACCTTTTCAGATAATCATTTTCCGATGATGAAACATAACAATAATTGCTCACGATTAACCAAGAGAGCCGCTAAGTAACGACTACAAACAATTTTGTTTTTTACTTCGATAATAAAGTGATTGTAAGTAGTTTCTGTGGTCACTTTATGGTGGTTTTGAATTTGGGCTTTGGTGATTGGCAAATTTGATCTATTTAGAAATAAATTTACTATATAAAAATTGAATTATTATAAATATTTGAGTTTTACTTCATAAAATTTAAAAGTCAAAGTGAACTATAATTAAATGCTTCTTCATCGGTAAATAATCATTACCGATGAAGAAGCATTGCGTTACACCTCACTCAAATATTATCGTCTTATTCCCATGTATAAAAACCCTATCTTCCAGCACCAATTTTAAGGCTTTTGCCAATACAATTTTTTCAACATCTCGTCCTGCCTGAGACATTTCTTGGGCGTTTTTTGTGTGATTTACACGGGTAATATCTTGGAAAATAATGGGTCCTTCATCCAAATCGTCCGTTACGAAATGTGCCGTTGCTCCAATGATTTTTACGCCTCGCTGATGGGCTTGTTTATAGGGATTTGCCCCGATGAAGGCAGGCAAAAAGGAATGATGAATATTGATAATTTTCTTATGAAACTTCTCGCTAAAAGTGGAAGTTAAAATTCGCATAAATTTAGCAAGTATCAGATAATCAGGGGAATAGCCGTTAATAATATCCTCAATTTGCTTTTCGTGTGCTTCACGAGTGATGTTTTCGGCAGGAAGATAATGAAAAGGAATGTTAAATTTTTCAGTTAATTCTCGAAGCGTATCATGATTTCCGACGACGGCTAAAATATTAAAAGGCAGGTCTTTAAATTGATTTCTAATTAATAAATCCGACAAGCAATGATGTTCTTTTGTTACTAAAACCACAACATCTTTTATCTGTTTGGTGGTGAGATCAATATTGGCAGAATCGGGCAAAATTCCTTTTAAACTATCTTCAATTTTATAAGGGTCGCAAACGCCTGAGAAGGCTACTCGCATGAAGAAAAGGTTGTTCTCAACGTCCACAAATTCATCGGTTCTTTCAATGTTAAGGTTATTGAAAAATAGTACACCTGTAATTTTATGAACAAGCCCCTTTTCGTCTGGGCAATCAATTCGGAGGATATAGTCGGTCATCGTTTATGGTTTACGGCACACGGATTTGACGGATTGGATCGCAACAGCGGACCGTACAGATTTACAGAATTTATCTTCGGAACTACAAAGAGCTTATCGCAAGACAAAAATTAAACCACAGATTTAACAAATTTTCACCAATTTTCCTTGTTTTTATCCATGTAAATCCACAGAATCCGTTAAGTCAGTGGTCTAATTTTATCTGCGACAAAAATTAATTACATCAACCCAAAATTTCCTCAATCTGCCCCAATTCTTCCTCCGAAAAATCCTTATTTTTCAAACATTCCAGAGAATCCAACAACTGCGAAACTCGGCTTGCACCAATTAAAACGGACGTAACTCGTTGATCTTTTAAGAGCCAAGCCAATGCCATTTGAGCTAAGGTTTGTCCCCGTTTGAGGGCAACAGTATTTAGTTTTTTGATTTTCTGAATTAATTCTGGCGTAATCTGGTCGTGTAGCAAAGCACCGTGAGCAAAAGTCGCTCTCGAACCCGAAGGAATTTCTTTGAGATATTTATCCGTCAAAAGCCCCTGTGCTAAAGGTGAAAAAGGAATGCACCCGATGCCCTCATTTCCCAAAACTTCCAGCAAGCTTTCTGGTGATTCGTTTTCCACCCATCGCTCCAACATCGAATATTTTGGTTGATGAATCAGGCAAGGCGTACCTAATCTTTTCAAAATTGCAGTAGCTTTTTTAGTGTCCTCAGCCGAGTAGTTTGAGATGCCCACATACAGGGCTTTTCCCTGACGCACCAAACTGTCCAACGCTCCCATCGTTTCTTCCAAAGGTGTATCTGGGTCGGGGCGGTGCGAGTAAAAAATATCCACATAATCCAAGCCCATTCGCTTCAAACTTTGGTCACAACTTGCAATTAAGTATTTTCGTGAACCCCATTCGCCGTAAGGACCGTCCCACATTTGGTAGCCTGCTTTTGAAGAAATCACGAGTTCGTCACGGTATGGAAGGAAATCTTTTTTGAAAAGCATCCCAAAATTCTCTTCCGCAGAACCAGGAGGAGGTCCATAATTATTGGCTAAATCAAAATGGGTAATTCCACGGTCAAAGGCAGTTCTGAGAATATCACGGTAGTTTTCAAAGACATCTATACCCCCAAAGTTATGCCATAATCCCAAAGAAATGGCGGGTAATTTCAATCCACTATTGCCACATCGGCGGTATTCCATCACGTTGTCACCCGTAGAATCATAACGGGCAGAATTTGCTAAATAAGTCATTGATTATTAATTAGTTATTGAAAATTTAAGGTTTATTATTTAACCGCAGTAAAGATTCTGGTATTCGTAAAACTTCCAGTTTCAACCACATTTTTATTGTGAGAACAGATAAAAAGTCCAACCAAAAGTTCTTCGGGGAAATCAAAATCGGGTACTTCAACTGTCCAAGAAGGAGTGCTTAATTTTGCAACGGAAACAAAATAACTTCTTCCACGACGTTCCAATTGTAGCATCTCAGCACCCGTTATTGGAATTTTTATCTCCTCAATATTCGTTCCATTTTTCTTCCGATATTGAAAAGCCGTTAATCCATCGCCATGAACCGTTAAACAAATCATTGCCGCACTTGTGTCTGTGCTTGTGCGAGCCATCCAACCCGATTTTCTGTGTAAATCAGTGCCTTTTCCAACAAGATTGGGTTGCGTTGTAAGCATGAAATCGCCTTTAATTTTCTTGTACACAAAGTGCAATTCGTCCTTCTTAAACCAAATATTTTCACCCGAACCCGTGAGCGTGTAAACTTTGGAAGCGTTATCGAAAGTGGCGTTTCCTTTTGTTAATACGGGTCCAATATCTACGTGGTTTTCAAAAATACCAACCGTGTTTTGAGCTTCTAAATGAACAAAAATTAACCAAAAAATGATAGAAAACATTAACTTTTTCATGAGTAATTGGGTTTTGGAATGCGTTTATTTTAATAATAAAACTTTAATTGCTTGAATCTACTTCAAAATTAGGGTAAAAACATAAAAAAGCCTTATTCTAATCACCAGAATTAGGCTTTTTTCGTAAATTGGGGGTTCAAAGAAAATTAAAACATGAAACATACGCTCAAACTCCTCTTAACAATTCTCATCTTCACGCAAGTATCCACAACATTTGCACAGCAAGACCAATTATACATCACTTATCCATTTATGCCCCTCAACATTAATCCTGCTTATGCAGGTAGTCGTGAGGTAATTAGTGTTTCGGGCATTTTCAGAAGACGACCATTGTTAACCAGTACATTTGGAGTGGCTTCAACTTCACAAGAATATTTCAATTTTGATATGCCCATTGCCCACGATAAAATGGCAATTGGTTTTCAAGCCTACAACGCCCAACAAGTGCTTGGGATTGGAGGAACTGGCGTATTGGGAAATTTAGGATTATACGGTGATTTTGCCTATCGTTTTACCCTTCCGAACGATGGAAAATTGGCAATTGGCGTTCAATTGGGGGTAACGCAAGTGCCAGTTTCTTTCGTGATAGGTGGCGGAAGTGGCAATACTGCCTTCAATTCCAGTTTCGGAACAGGGATTTATTACAACAATGACGATGCCTATTTTGGAGTTTCCCTATTAAACATAAATGCCGCAGATGGTTATAACAGCCCACTTTTTATTTCGGGTGGATATGTTTTTACGATTGATGATGATTTTAAATTAAAAACGGGGGCAGTTCTCAGAAAAAAATCCTCAAATGCAGGTGGAAAAACCTCCGTAGATTTGAACGCCACGGGTTGGATAAACGACAAATTTGGCATTGGTGTTTGGTATCAAAACACGGGTTCTGAACTCTCAAATCAGGCTATTTTAGGGTCATTTCAAATCCAATTAAAGAAATTCCAATTTGGTTATGCCTACGATTTTTCTGGTTCTGGAAACACGAATTCAATTTCAAATGAGGGCTTTCATCAAATCATGCTAAAATATGAAATTGATGCTGGAAACGGTAAATCGAGCGTTTTTAGATATTTTTAATCCAATGTCGTTTAGTTAAGCCGATTAACTCCCCGAAATAACTCCGTTAGGGGTTTAGAATTTTCGGGAAGTTCGTTCCAACTCGTTCCAGTCTAATTCTCTTAACTAAACGACATTGATTTTTAATCTATTACAAATAATCTAATACGTCACAAATACGTAACAATATTTATCTTAAATTCTTCAAATATTCAATGCTCAAAGGCACATTTTCAATTTCATGTTCACTTTCGTCTTCAATAAAATAGTGTTTAATGCCAATCTTTTTTGAAACCCTAAAAATGTTCTTCCAATCTGCCTGACCCGTTCCTAAAACTACGTCATTTTCAGCGGGAGTACCACCAGAAAAATTACCAACTACGCCTTTTTTAAGGTCTTTTACGTGCATTAATTTCCAACGATTACCGTATTTTTCTAATAATTTTACTGGATTTCCTCCACCATGAAGTACCCACAAAACATCCATTTCAAAAGACACATTTTCAGGGTTTGTATTTTGAAAAATATAGTCTAAAAGTGTTCCATTTCCGTAAGGTCGAAACTCAAAACCGTGTGGATGATAACAGAAAGTAATGCCATTTTCTTTCAGTGTTTTACCAGCCGAGTTGAAAACTTCCACCGCTTTCTTAGCATCATCAATTGTGAAATTATCCCCTTTGTGAGGAATCCATGCACACATCACGAATTTTGAACCTAATGCTTTGGCGTTCTTGATAATCTTCTGTGGGTCTTTTTCAAGGTCTTCAAAACCACTTCCCGTGGATGGAATCGTAATACCTCGGTCATTACAAAGTTTCTTAAATTCCTCATTGGTTGTACCTTTCGCAGCACCAGTTTCTAACTCGGTTATGCCCATTTTTTGGATTAAATTAAGCGTAGCAACGGCTCCATCGGCAGGAAACTGTTTTCGGAAAGTCCATCCCTGCACGCCAAAAGGAGCATTGTATATTTTCTTACTTTTAGATTTGCTTTTTTGAGCAAAAATAGCTGACTGAATTGTCAAAATTGACAAGCAAAAAATTAGAATTTTAACTGTGTTTTTCATATTAGAAATTTGTTTTTATATGTGCGTTACGGAAGCCTTCGATTTGAGCGAAGGCTTCCGTAAAACACGGGTTTGAATTTTAAAAATCATGAAACTTTGTGAAAGACTCCGTGATACCTTGTGTCCAAAATCACTCAAATTGAAAAGCAAAATAAGTACAAGTTCCTTTCCCCGTGTTTTTGATTCCATGAAGACTGTTTGACTGTAAGAAAATAATGTCGCCAACTTTTGCATCTTGCCAATTGCCATCAATGGATTCTTGGACTTGACTTGTAGCTTCGTTACTTTGGCTATTTACCAAGAAAATGATTTCAGTCGCTTTGTGCGTATGGGGTGGATGACTCATTAAACTCTCATTTAACGTTGTAGTGTGCATTTCAAAGCGTTTTGTCATGCTCGTTGGGCGATTGAAAAAGTCTTTTTTGCCTCCTTTATCATGGGGCTTAAATGCCACTTCATCCCAATTAAGCATGAGCGATCCCCCCGCTTTTTTGCCTCTTTCCACATCAACAGGTTCAACTGAATTAAATTGAAAAACGTAATAAGTTGTATTAACATCGCTTTTATTTTCAGTTTCACGCATATCATTCGCCATGATTAAAGCAATTCCACCGGCCTTTAAAACCTTAGTTTTCCCTTCAATGGTAACGGTTAATTCGCCCTCTTTTACGATGATTAATTCCTCATTTTCTTGGGAATAAGCCTCTTTTCTCATTCTACTTTTGGGTAAGAGCGTACTGGCATGAATCTTACAAAGTTTGAAATCAGGCGTCGTACCTTCCAAAATTGGACGAGATTCTCCCTGTGGTCTTTTATTGACTACCAAATCTTTCCAAGCATATACTTTTGACTCAATGGGTTTATTCTGGGCATACGAATATGATTGAATAAAGATTAACAAAATGAACAGTTTTTTCATTTTTTTGTGGTTTAATGATTATTTATTTTAGTCAAAAATTCCTCTGCAAAATCTCCAAACTTGTTGTTAAATAAACCATCGGAGCATTCCAATTAATGGCAATTTCATTGGTGGAATATGAACACATCGCATCCATAAAAGACTCATCGGCAAAGTCAGAAACGTAGCCTTTACATTTATCCTGTTTTCCCGAATTTGGACCTCCCGAAAGTAATCCTGGCACTGGTTCAACAACATTATCTGCATTAGAAATACGATGGTGCGGAAACATCACTTGCTTACTTCCAAAACCAGTAAGAAAACAATATCCAGTGGCATTTCTACCCATTAAATAATCAAAATTACCCAAAGCCCCGTTCAAATATTTCTTCTCCGAACTAATTTTATAGGCTTGTAACAAAGCAATTCCTTGATTGGCAGCGTGCGAACTACTTCCCCACATATAATCCTTTGCAGACTTGCCCATGACCGTATTAAATGCCTGATTATCAATATTTAATAATAAATTATCAGCAAAATAAATCAGTTTTATCTTTAAATTTTGTACGTCTTTTTTTCCTAATTTAGTAAGATTTTTTTCATTTCTTACAAGTGAATAATAAGCCATTAATTGCACATTACTCCAAGTTGGAATTTGGTAAGATGTTTCGGGATAAAGATTGACCGCTTTGTAAAATTTGTCGTTTTTTGTCGTGATATATAGTTCAGAAGCCGCCCAAATCCACTCGTCCATTTCATTTTTATCTTCATAGCCACCCGTAATAATATCGGGGTCAAATTTTTTGTTCATTTCTCCTTGTTTGAACACCATTTTAGGGTTTTCTTTCGCCCATTCCCATGCCTTCAAAGAAGCATTCAAACACGAATCTGATAGTGCTGGTAACTCACTTTTATACATTTTTAAAATTCGACTTGCCTGTGCCATAACTGCCGCAAAATCCAACGTGGCAATGGTGTTTTTTTGAATAACGTATCGAGGTTTTTTTGAGACATTTGGCATACCTGATTCATTAAAATCTGGATTAGTCAATTTATGATAAACGCCACCGTCAGCAGGGTCTTGCATGGTGAGCATCCAACGCAAATTCCATAACGTTTCATCCAATAAATCAGGAATTTTATTGTCACTTTCTGGAATATTTATCTCAAAATCCTTAAAATAGTTTGGATGGTCTTCGTATAATGAGAGCAAAGTTCCCATCGTAATTCCAGAATTTACAATATATTTGTTGTAATCTCCCGCATCATACCAACCTCGGGACGAAGAAATCAAACTCCCCTCAGGACGATTTTGGGACATTGCCGAACCATGAATCAACACTTTATCATCAAGATGCCCTGCCTCACGTTGCCATTTGCCAGCATATTTTTCGGGTAATGCAGTTGATGCTCTTTGATAATAAAAGCCTTTCAAAGCTCCCGTTGCTACTTTTTTGAAAGTATTAACTTCAATTTTAAAAGGAAATGACAAACCAGTATTTGGAATACCAACCATATACGTTCCCAATTTTGTGAAGG
This sequence comes from Arcicella sp., assembly GCA_043756925.1. Lineage (GTDB taxonomy): Bacteria > Bacteroidota > Bacteroidia > Cytophagales > Spirosomataceae > Arcicella. The sequence continues at coordinate 12,284 of JAYVRF010000185.1, forward strand.
CAGAAAAATCAGCAATTTGCGTTGTTTTTTGAGAAATAGAATTAACTCTTTGTGCTGAAAGTTTACCCCTAAAAACAGTATCTTGTTGATTTTGAGAAATTAAGAAAAATGATTCCTGTTTACTTCCAACCCAAACTGCAATTTTAGGGGCATTCTTATAGTATCCAACTTGATTAATTCGGAGGTTAAGATTCTGACCATAAGTAGTTGATAATGAGCTTATTGAAACAATAATAATTAGCAAAAATAGATTTAGGTTTTTCATAAAAAAATAGGAAGATTTTGTATGAGTTAAATAATCAATACATTTAAGCGACGTTTTGATTTCGTGTAAGTAATTGATATTCAGAATTTTGCTGTACCAATTGCTATTTACTAATCACTACTAATTACCACAATTGATGAACCGTTTTTTTGATGTATTTGTCGTAAATCTCATTGACATTAAACAACTGTTCTTCACTCAAATCTGAATGTTTCAAAGCCGCCACATTAGCCGAAATTTGCTCAGGTTTTGATGCTCCTGGAATGATTGTACTCACCGCTTCGTGTTGCAAAATCCAACGTAAAGCCATAGAAGCCAAGTTGTTATCATTTGGAAAAATGGTTTTTAATTCCTCAACCGCCTTCAACCCCGTTTCATAATCAATTCCTGAAAACGTCTCGCCTTTATCAAATTTTTCGCCATTTCGATTAAAATTTCGATGGTCGCCTTCGGTGAAAGTTGAGTTGCTGGAAAACTTACCCGTCAATAATCCACTTGCCAGAGGAACACGCACAATTATGCCCACATTTTTCTTCTGGGCTTGCTCAAAAAACAATTCCGCAGGTCGCTGACGAAAGACGTTAAAAATGATTTGGACTGACGTAACATTCTGGTATTCAATGCCTTTCAAAGCCTCTTCAACTTTCTCAACGCTAATACCGAGGTTCAAAATTTTGCCTTCGTCTTTCAATCTATCAAACAATTCAAATATTTCTGGACGATAATAAACCTCCGTTGGTGGACAATGCAACTGAATCAAATCCAAAGTTTCGAGTCCCATATTTTTAAGACTGTTCTCCACAAATTTTCGTAGAACTGCGGGTTGATAAGTCTCAGAGGTATGCGGATTCAACTGACGACCACATTTTGTAGCCACATAAATTCTTTCCGACCGACTTTTTACAAATCGTCCAATAGCTTTTTCACTTTCGCCATTGCCATATACATCGGCAGTATCAATAAAATTTATGCCCGAATCAACGGCGGCATTCAATATTTTATCGGCTGTTTCATGGTTAAAATCATCTCCCCATTTCCCACCAACTTGCCAAGTTCCAAGGCTAATTTATGAAATTTCAAAGCCCGTTTTTCCTAATTTTCTGTAATTCATAACTAAATGTATATTTTTGATATTTATCGTTTATCCTGCTTTATTTCCTTAAAATCTTACTAACAAAATCCCAAGCCACAACCCCCGCCGTTACCGAAATATTTAAGGAATGTTTTGTACCATATTGCGGAATTTCTAAGCAAAAATCAGCTTGCTCAACGATAACCTGATTTACCCCAAAAACCTCATTCCCAAACACAAAGGCGTATTTTTGATTTTCTTCTGGTATGAAGTTAAGCAAAGAAACACTATTTTCTACTTGTTCAACCGCCGCCACAATCACGCCCTCCGACTGCAATTTCTTCACGAGTAAAAGCACATCTTCCACGTGTTCCCAGATAACGCTTTCATCCGCACCCAAGGCAGTTTTTTGAATTTCTCGATGCGGCGGCGTTGCCGTTATACCACATAAATAAACCTTTTCGACCTTAAAAGAATCACCAGTTCTGAACACTGAACCAATGTTATTCATGCTTCTAATATCATCCAAAATTAAGATATACGGAAATTTTTCAGCCTCTTTAAATGCCTCGGTGGAAAGACGATTTAACTCGTCCATTGATAATTTTTTCATTTTTAGCTGTTAATAAACGGAAGTCGTCCTTTTGAAGGACGACTTCCGAAATGCGGTAACTATTTTACTTAATTCCCCTCAATTCTTCATCCACAAATTGTTGCCATTTCTGTTGCCCTAAAACATTAATACTATGACTACTTTCATCGTCATATTCCTTTTGTAAACGGTTCATTTCTCGATACATATCAATAAAAAGCAATTGCAATTCACTGTCATAATTATCAACGGTTAAAATCAGTTGAGCTTTCTGTTTAAACCGTTCAACCACAATTTTCGTTAGATCAAAATGGACCTGTTCATGAGCAATGCTGTATTCAGAAAGACTGCTTGAAGATGTCCATGAGCCACTTTTCAACATATAAATTTTCATTTGTAAATCAATTCTCAAAATTCCACTCTCTAATTTCAAAGGAGCAAAATACTCAAAATTATTAAAAATTTGGGCGGAATATTTAGTCATTTTAGGCATCGTTCCCGTGAAATCTGCCCAGATCATTTTGCGAGTAGGCGACCAGAAAATGGTATCTCCTTTTTCAGGATTTTCTATCTGATAATCCGAATTTATGACCAGTTTTAAGGAGCGTATCAGTTTCTGATTATTATCGTAATTTTCCTTCATCCATTCATCAAAATACATGACTGATTTTTCAATTACTTTGTTTAATAAAGTTTCATAATTATTGTAGTCTCCCAATGTGCGGTTAAAGGTTATCGACGTTTGAAAATCAGTCAATTCTATTTCAGTCGTATCCCGCTGAAAACTGTAAGAAACTTTAATTTTGCATTTGCCCGTAATTTTAGCATTAGTTACACTCTCGTCAATTGCTAATTCTTTAATTTTAAAGGCAATAGGGTAATCAGAAGAGCTTTTTACAAATGATTTTGCGAAATGATTTTGTAAAGATTTTACCGTTCCACCGCTTAGTTTTAGACTTTTCTCATACTGATTTTCTCCATAAATTGACCCAATTTTATCTCTATTTTTTCGCTCATCAACCACCCTTATAAAGTAAAAGTTATTAGGTTTATGTCTCACAGATTCATATTTTAATGATATCCATTTGTCGGTATATTGGGCAAATAAATGAGCGGGATTTAAAAAAAATATGGACAGAATAATCAAAAAATGCGTGGTTTTTTTATATTTATTCATATCTTAGTAAAAATTAAATTTTAATTCAAGAATCATGTCAGCATCATCAGAACAGCACAAGAATACTAACGAACTTTCAACGGCACAAATGATAATTGTGTTCCTCATTTTCTCATTTCTCTTAATATGGCTCGGCGACACTTTCACTGCTATCGTAGGAATTTTGGGTGAATTGATAATTTTTGCCTTTGCCTACAACGAAAAGCACAAATTGGTGGATTAAGCATTTCTAATCACAAAAATAGTCGAACGGATGGACTGCTCTGCTATTTTTTTTAAATCTTTTGAAAACACTTTTCACAAAGGGTTATCTGGTTTTGGTTAAGTCCACGAGATAACCCTTTTATTATGTTTTGCTCAAAAATATTTCAAATAAATAGATTTAAAAGGATATATTTGAGTAATAAAATAAAGAAATTTGGTTTTGAAGATGATGAGAAAATAATACTAAGTGATTTGATTTCAGGTAGAAAATCTAACCATTTTCATTCAAAATCTATTCAATTTCATTCAAAAGCGAGAAATTTTATTTATTAGACTTACAATACTACTACACCATTTTAAAATACTAAATTGAAAAGAGAGCCACTTTAGCGAATTTTGTAGCGACAAAACAGACAAAATACTCAAAATGACTCTCA